>JBDGYO010000239.1:0-4480 GCA_039584015.1 Gemmatimonadota bacterium
GGAGCTCAGCGCCGCCCCGAGATTCGCCCCGCCGAGCGCCACCAGCTCCTGGTTCGGGTCGATCTCCTCACCGGTCGCCTCGGCACCTACCGATGCCACACTGAGGGACACGGCATAACCCAGCAGCACAATGGCGAACGCGCCCGGAAGAAGCGCGGCCACATTCCCGAGGCTCACCGCCGGCACGGCCAGGGTCACCATTCCGGTTGCGACCTCGCCAATCACGCTGACGCCGCGCTCCGCGAGGCCCAACACCGACACGGCAATGATCGTCAAGAGGACGGTGATCAGCGCCGAGGGTGCTCCCGGCTGGAAGCGCTTGAAGACAAACAGCAGCACGAGACTGCCAAGTCCCACCAGAACGGTGGGCAGGTGGGCCTCAGTCAGGGTAGTCAGGACCGCCCACGTTTGCAGCGGGAACCCCGTGTAGTCCATGTCGAGGCCCACGAGCTGTGGCAGGTTGCGTAACTCCCCGGTGGTCCTGCCGACGGCACTCCCGGTCCCCAGGAGTGTCGGTATCTGACCGGCTATCACGATCAGGGCAATCCCCTGCGTGAAGCCCTGCAGCACGGGTCGTGACAGGAAGCTGGCAACCCACCCCAGCCGCAAGAAGCCGAACAGCAGGAACAGCACGCCGACGATCAGTGCCAGCAGAGAGGTCAGCGCCAGGAACTCGCTCGCATCCCCCGTCACCACGAGCGCACCCACCGTGACCGCCGAGATGATCGCAATTGCCGACTCGGGACCCACGCACAGCGTGCGCGATGTTCCGAGGAGCGCGTAGGCCACCATCGCCAACGGCACGGCGTAGAGCCCGTAGACCGGTGGCACTCCCACGATCCCGGCGTAGGCGAGGGCCTGCGGCACCGTCATCGCCCAGACGGCCAACCCTGCCATGATGTCCGCTCGTAGCCACGAGCGTTCGTAGTCCGGCATCCATGTGAGTATGGGGAGCAGAGAGCGAAGGCGCATTCGCGGTTACCCCGTGTGCGGCTCGCGCCGCAACATCAGTTTGCCGTACACAACGGACAGGATCATCGAGAACGTCGCGAACACCAGCGTCACCCCGGCCACGGCCGTACCTGGGTAGTTCGCGTTGGCGATCAAGAACGCGAGCGGGATGTTGCGGATCGCGGTCGAGATGGCGAGGGACCGTCGCTTGTCGGCCGCCTCACTGACGAGTCCCAGGTCCCCTGCCAGCAGGCACACGACGACCACCACGAGACTGACCAGGAATCCCAGGATCCCGATCGAGATGATCTGCTCCGCTCGCAGCACCAACACGAAACCGACACCAACCAGCAGGCCTATCTGGCCGAGCTTGGGCACGAATCTGAGCAGCCGTTCCGTCCAAGACGGGCTCGCGTTGTGGATCGCCATCCCGACACCGATCGGGATGAGCTGGACCATGAGCAGCATCTTGATGATTTCCCACGGATCCAGCTGCAGCCCCGCCTCGGTTGCCGGTAGTGCCAGTATGAGAATCAGCGGGGTCAGCACGACGCTGAGCAGCGCGACGACGGTCATGAGCCCAACCGAATGGGGCACATCCCCTTTTGCCATGCCGACAAATGGCGGTGCCATCGGGGCGACCGGGGCAGCCGCCATCAACATGACGCCGATCTTGACGTCTATGTGTACGGGGAGCCAGCGGACGCACACGAACAGCAAGACGGGTGTGATGAGGAAGTTGACGATCAGCCCGCGCGACATGAGCCGGACGTTCCTGGCGACGGCAACGACCTGGCCGAACTCGGTGCGCAATCCCACAGCCAACATCAACAGGATGACCGAGGTCATCACTGTGTATTTGACGATCAGCACCATCATGATGTAGTCGCCCCCCTCACGTCACGTGCCCGGTCTAGGTGTCTTCCTCCACGATCTCCGATCCGTCGGGGGCCGGAATCACCTCGTACCCGGAGTCGACCTCCTTGAAGAACACCGTGTCGAACTGGAAATACGTCTCGTCGCCCTCGTTGATGACGGTGGCGCCGTCTGGCAGCCGGGGTGCCACTCCGCCCAATGCCGGCTCGGACATGACGTACCCTCCACCCTCAGCCGCCACGTACAGGGCCGTGCCTGCGTAGTAGTAGGTCTCCTCTTCCACCACGAACGACACGGCATCGTCTGGCAGCTCGTCGAGCTCCTCCTCGGCCGGTTGCGGCTGTACCTCCCAGTACTGCTCGCCGCCTTCGTCGGCCCCCTCGGTGTAGAACGTCTCGTCATACTGGTAGACGGTGACGTCACCTTCCTCGTGTTCCACGACGTCTTCGGGGATCGAGGTCACCTGCGCGCCGGCCGGGGCATCGACCACGACGTAGACGTCCTGCCCGTCCCGTTGGATCCTCTGGTAGAACGTGTGGTCGCTGAGGTAGTACGTCTCTCCCTCGACTTCGACGATCTCAGCGTCCTCCGGCAGGCTCTCCACCTCATACCCGGCGGGAGCGGAGGTGACGACGTAGACCGTCTCCTCCTCCTGCACCGCGCGTGTGTACCACACGCCGTCGTTGTAGTAGTAGGTCGAACCGTAGACGACGACTGTCCGCGGAGTGTAGGTCGCCCACACGGCCCACGTCACGAAGCGCAGTCCCCACCAGTAGCCGCGGTAGAACCCCCACGGACGCCAGAACCGGTGGTGCCCCCAGCGCCCCCTGCGATAGCGCCCGCGTCGTCTGGTGTGCCGGCGATTGGTGCGCCTCGCCCCCGAGCGGCTACGCCGTCGCGAACTCGAGCGGGCGGCGCCCCCGCGGCTCGAGCCGCGCGCGGCACCCGCGCTCCGCCCACCGCGGGAGCTTCTGGAGGACTGTGCCCCGCGGGACGGCTGCGAGCTGCGGGACCTCGAACGGCTCTGTGTGTTCCGGTTCACCGATCCCGAGCGGGACGACCCCGACCGGTTCACGCTGGACCTGCCCCTGGATCTTCCTCCACCACGCCGCTGCGCGTCTGCGAGGCTCGGATAGTCCGGGAAGACGAGGGACAGCGACAGGACGAACAGCACCAGCGTCACAAAGCTGCGGTAGGCACCTCGCTTGAGGCCTCCCATATCAATACCCTGCCTCGGTTGCCGGGCTCACGGGGATGACTTCGATCCGTTCGGCGTCCGGCGGCGCCACGAAACGGAACTGCGATTCATCAAAGGACGGAGAGAACTTCCACTTGCGGAACCGCGCCACATAGCTGGGCCGCCCCTCCTCTTGCTTCCACGTAATCACAAGCCTCTGGGGCACGGGCTCTCCATCCTCCCTTATCCACACCTGGTAATCGACCAGCTCATTGCGCAATGCGAGATGATGTGTCCACCCACCGTCGACCCATGCAAGTCCGGCATAGGAGCTGGATTCCACGTCACGGAGAAGCACCGGCTCGTCTCCACCTGCCAGAAGATCACTGAACGGCACGACGATACCGTACTCGTTCACCACGACATCGATCATGTCGGGAATCGCGCCCAGGTGCCTGATTTCGCCGTAGATGTTCTCGGGCTGCTTGAGCATCGTGAACAGACCGTCGCTGTACCAGACGGTGTTCGCGCTGCCGTCGTCCTGCAGCGTCACCCAGAACATCCGGTCGGGCTGGCTCACGGCGACGCGCTGCACCAGATCGAACTGGAGCGTCTGACCTGACTCCTGGAGGACCTCATAGGTGACGAGGGCCTCGAATGCGAAGTCACCGTGCGTCGCGAGGAACTCAGCCATCTGACCCAACAGCTCTTCGGGTGACGGCGGATCAATGTCATCGGTAGCGGGCGGTGGGGGCATGCGTGTGCTGTCGGCGTCGGGCTGGCAGGCAGGCACTCCGGCCGCCGTGATGAACAACAAGGCCAGCACCGCCGTGCACGGCCTGCGACGTGACCGCAGAACTCGTCTCATACGGATCTCCGCTCCAGTTGTAGAGGGAGTGGGGGCGGCAGCCCGCCCCCACATCTCAGACCAGATTCTCCCCGACGTGCTGCTACAGGCCCACGTTCCCAGGAGTGAAGCCCTGCTGCTGTGGATAGGGAAGCAGCTCGCCCTTGCTGCGCGGGTGCTTTCCTTCCTGGAGCAGCTTGAAGCGTTTCTCGAGCCACTGCTCTTCGTCCTTGGTCATATTGAGCAGCGGCGTTCTCACCTTGTGACCGCTGATGACACCCTTCATTTCCATCCAGTACTTCCAGAAGCCGACCACGTATACGCCCTTGCGGTAGTTATGCCAGAAGAAATCGTTCAGCAGCTGCCGCCCGTCCTCGATCGAGTCGTACTTCTTGATTCCCTCTTCCCACTTCCCGGCCATGATCAGGTCGGTGTAGTCGCGAATCGGTGTGTTGCCCGGCTCCTGCAGCAGATACATGTGCCACGCGCAGCACAGTACCGGGTTCTTCATGATCCGCATTTCATAGGGCCAGTGGTCCTCGAGCGGATTGCTGACCCAGATCTCGTAGTTGGCCTCGCGCTCGGCTTCCCAGCACCACATCTGGTCGGGCCTGCCGTCCTTCACGCCA
>JBDGYO010000240.1:0-8019 GCA_039584015.1 Gemmatimonadota bacterium
GCAATCCGGGGATAACCGAGAGGCCCGCCAGTTGCGGCGGGCCTCTAGGTTGTTTTCCTGCAACATGCCCGAGGAGGGAGTCGAACCCTCACCCCGTTGTCGGGACGGGATTTTGAGTCCCGCGTGTCTGCCATTCCACCACTCGGGCTTGAGTGAACCTAACCCGCTGTACCCCAAAGGCGTAGCGATTTCGCCCGGCCTAAGGATCGGCCCCTGGGGGCACCGAAATTGGCCAGGGGTAACAGAAGGGTAACAACTCATGCGGACTTCACTGCCCTCTCTACCTGCATGGGGCGGCGTGTGCGGGGTTTCCATGCGCGTGGGGCACCTCGAGCGCCGGGCGGCGTTTGCAAAAGCGTTGGCCTAGCGTACGGGCGCACGCTCCGTCCACCTTTATGGCTGGCCCAAGAGTGGAGGCCGACATGTCCCCACTGGACAAGCCCCGGCACAGAGACAGCTTCATGTGTGTGTGCGGCCACCTCCTCGACGAGCACTGGAAGGGCCGGGAGAGCTGCCGGAAATGCCAATGCAAGGAGTTCCACCCGTGGACCTCCGATCCTGACCGGACCGGTCCACCCGACCAAAAACCTTGACGGGAACCCGGTGCGGCGGGATCAAGACACCGAGTAGTCAGGCTGCCTCCTCCTGGGATACCTGCTGTTTGGCTCTTGCCATCCGGTCTGCCCAGTAGTCCGCAAACTCCTTTGGGTCCTCCGTAGGCTGTTGTTCTTTCGTATTTCCCTTCTGGGGGTCCTCCCTGGGTGGGTACTCGTCAGGTACCCGTGGGGTACTCGTGTCAGTTGACGGGTACTCTCCCTGGGGAGGTACTCCAGCTTTTTCGTCGGTCTCGGTGTCTGGGGTACCCTCCTTGGGTGGGTACCCGTCGGGTGGCTTGACGAAGTAGTGGGCGTACCGCTTCGGGCCGAATTGTTTGGTTTCGATGAGCCCCATTTTCCGCAGACGCCGGAGCCGGTTCCGCACGGTGTTCTCGGTGTAGCCCGCTTCGGCCGCGATCGTCTTGCGGGACGGGCAAGCCCCCTGCTCGGTGCCCTCGTCGTAGTAGAGCAGTATCCGCAGAATGAGCCGGTCGGTGGGACTCGAGATCCGGCGCATGAGCTCGGCGTCCTGTTCGCGTGTGAGCGGCGGGAACGGCCGAACCTGGATGAACTCACCGATGCGCTTGAGGCGTGCTGGCTTTCGGGGAGAGGTGGGCCGGTCGGTCATGCCCCTGGCCCGAGGGTAACGTCAGGGTAACAGAACGGGGGGAACCGACCCCCTTCTAGGGAACCGATACCCCCCGTAACTGCTACGCTTGGTGCCCTGAGTGGCTTCCGGCGTACTGTTTTGAGTCCCGCGTGTCTGCCATTCCACCACTCGGGCTTGGGCGGGGAAATCTAACACTGACAGAATGATACGTGGCAATAGGTGGTAATCCGCAGCTACGGCGATCCCCTCACCTGAACTGTCCCAGTTCACCGCTCTTGCGGCCCGTGTCCCCGGCGGCACATTAGCGGTATCCGTGGACCCGCCGATGGCCCCGACAACTGCTGTCTGATGGAGCGGGACCCGGTACGGTCCGCTGATACCCGTGTGAACGTTCCGAGGAGGAAGACATGAAATCGCTACTCGTGGGTGCAGTCTCAGCCGGAGTGCTGGTTGCGACGGCCGGCATCGCCTCGGCGCAGGATGCGCCGCCACCGATGAAGGTGCAAACCGGCCCGGATGCGGAAGTCACCGTGGATGGACTGCACCGCGTAGACAACTCGCTCATGGCGCTCGCCTATGTCAAACCAGACATGAACCTGCAGGGGTACACCAGGCGATCCGGTGACCGTTGCCTACCAGAAAGACCCTCATGGTCGCCGCCGCTCGATGGGCGGTGGACAGGAGAACTTCGCGCTCGCTCCCTACCAGATGAATAACCTGAAGGAGTGGTTTCAGGAGGAGGTGGTAGAGGTGTTGACCGAGGATGGGGGCTACGAGCTCGTGGATGCCCCTGCACCCGACGTTCTCCGGATAGGCACCGCCTTGCTGGATCTCCTGATCAAGGTACCGACCGCAGAGACCACCGCTCCCACACGAGCGACCACGAGATCCTTTGGCGAGGTGACACTGATGGTCGAGCTGCGGGACTCCGAAAGCGGCGAGATCCTGGCTCGGGTGGCGGACCGACGCGACCCGACTGGCAGTAGTATGGATACAGACTTCAGCTATGTATCGCCGTCGTACGTCCAGGCCGATATGCGAAAGCTCTTCGAATTCTGGGCAGGCATAATGCGCGCACGCTTGGACGAGGTCAGGACACATGCGGCGGGGTCAGAACAATAGGATCGCGGTGACGCAGTTGGGATTTGCGTTTGTAAGTCGTTAGTAATTGGCCTGTTACTTGTGATTGCGCGGAACCGCAACTGCGCTGGGCCCGAGACGCAAAGAACCCCGGGGGGACCCGGGGTTCTTCATAATCGCAGCTGCGCCCAAAACTGACCAGCCGGTCAGGGCATCCCCGGCCGCCTGCCCTGCTGCTGCATCATGCGACGCCTGACGCCCTCGATCTGGAACATGAAGCGGCGCATGGCCAGCATGAGCTGAGCTTGCTGGACGGGGGACAGGAAGGCGGCGTACGCTCCCTGAGCGGCCCGGGAGCGCTCCACGTGCTCCGCCTGAACGTCAAACAGCGCTGCCATAAGGGCAGTGAGGCTGTCGGCGTCGGCCGCGATCCCGGGGCGCATCTGGCCCTCCAGGGCCTGCCACAGGTCGCGCTCGCGCTGCTGTAGCTGCGCCCGCTCCCCGAAGGCCTGCTCGGTCACCTCGCGGAACTGCTGGAACTGCTCATCGGTGAGGCCCGCCGCCTGGCGGTAATTCGTGGTGAAGCGCTGCATGATCTCCTGCCGCAGCCGCTCGGGCGGCATGTCAGGGCGCTGGGCCAGCGCGGGGGCCGCCAGGAGGCCCAGCATCGTAGCAATCAGCCAGATTCTCTGCATCATCCCTCCAGTTCTTCCAGCAGCGCGCTCAGCTCGCTCCCACTGAGGTCGTACAGGCTCACTTCGACCAGTTCGTAGACCGGGGCCTCGAACTCCAGCGAGTCCAGCACCTCCGCCAACTCCGTGCTGGCCAGCTCCTGGAGTTCCGCCGGCCCCATGTAGCCGTCGCCGCCTCCCGAGCCGGCGAGCTGCAGGAGGCCGAAGGTGCTCGCCACCACGATGGCTGCGGCCGCCGCCACTCGGACCACGTGCCGGCGGGGCCACTGGCCAGCCCTGCGCCACCACGGCTCAGGGGTTACCTCGGTGCGGAGCCGGCGCAGCACGGCCTCTGCGGTGGCCTCGGGATCGACTCCGGCGGCCCGCTCCCGCCCGATCTCCCCTGCCAGCTGTTCCAACCGTCGCTCGTCCATCGCTTACTCCAGAATGGCCTTGAGTCGCTTCACGGCCTGGTGGTAATGGACTCGGGCCGCCCCGACCGAGGTCTCCAGCGCCTCGGCTATCTCGCCGTACTCGGCACCTTGTTGGGCCCGCATCAGGAACACGTCCCGCTGCATCGGCGGCAACTGCTGCACCGCCCGCTCCAGCCGTCCCACCAGGTCCCGCTCCACCGCCAGGGCGTAGGGATCGTTCCGCTCATCGGCCGGTTCCCGATCGTCCAGCGGAAGTACGGTTCGTCCCCGGCCGCGGCGCCGCAAGTCCTTGAGCGCGTTCGAGGCGATCGCCATGAGCCAGGTGCGGAACGCTGCGGTCCCGCGGAAGCTCTCGATCCTGCGAAAGGCCCGGAAGAAGGTCTCCTGCACCAGGTCATCCAGGTCCTCCCGGGCGCCGGCGCCGGCCAGGAACCCCGCCACGGCTCGCGTGTGCCGTCGCACGAGCTCAGCCGCCGCCGCCTCGTCACCGGCTCTCCACCCGGCGATCAGCTCGGCGTCGGTGGGACGCTCGAGCGCCTCAGGCACGCTCACACCCAGTTCGACGGATCACGGTGGCCAAAGTTAACCGGGCGGGGGCTTGCGGACGTGCGAGCCGAACGGAGAACCGGACGGTTGACAAAGACGAGGGTTCTGGTAGGTTTTCTTTTTTCGAACGGCCGTTCGAATGGCACAGAATACCTACGACGAGCGCCTCGAGCGCCTGCTCTCCACCGCGGCGGACGTGTTCGCGGCCAAGGGCTACCACTCCACGACGATGCGCGACCTGTCGCGCGCGACGGGGATGAGCCTGGCCGGGATGTACTACTACGTCCAGGGCAAGGACGAGCTGCTCGCGATGATCCAAGAGGGCTGCTTCCAGCAGGTGCTAGACGGCGCCCAACAGGCGGTGGCCGCCGGATCGGACCCTGCAGACAGCCTGCGGCGCCTCATCCGGCACCACACGACCTTCTTCACGGAGCACATGCCCGAGATGAAGGTCCTGTCGCACGAGGCCGACAGCCTCACGCCGGAGCGCCGGCGCCCCATCAACCAGCTCAAGCGTCACTACGTGAACCTGCTGGTCGAGCTGTTGGGGAAGGCGGTGCCGGAGCTCGGGGAGCGGATGGACCCCCGCGTGGCCGGCCTGGCGCTGTTCGGGATGATGAACTGGATCTACACCTGGTACAAACCCGACGGCGACGTCCCGCCCGACGCCCTGGCGGAGCAGCTCACGGAGCTCTACCTGCACGGCCTGCTCGCCACGAGTGGCGCGCGCGCCGCTGCCGGTTCCGGCAGCTGAGCTGTCGGCCCGAGTCACCTCAACGTGAACGAGGCTCTTTAGTGGATCCGACGGAACAGCAACTGATCGACAGGATCGCCGACGGCTTCATGGTCGAGTCCGAGGAGGACATGACCCCGGGCTACAAGAAGGCGTTGCTCACCCAGCTCACGGTGCAGGGCGACACCGAGCTCATGAGTGCGCCGGCCTACTACCTGGCGACCCGGGACGCCCCCACGATCAACAGCCGCATTGCGGTGACGGCGATCGTCCACGACGAGCTGGGGCACGCGAACATCGCGTACCGCATCATGGAGGACCTCGGGGTCGACAAGCAGCACCTCGTGTACGGGCGGCAGCCGCACGAGTTCAAGCACCCGTACGGGTTCGATCAACCGCTCGAGAACTGGGCCGAGATGGTGGTGGCCAACGGCTTCTTCGATCGCGCGGGCATCACCCTGTTGGGCGACGTGCACCAGCACACCAGCTACGGACCGCTCAAGCGCGCGCTGGTGAAGGTGGACCGCGAAGAGGTGCTGCACCTGCGACACGGCGAGTCGTGGATGAAGCGGCTGGCCAAGGCCGGGGGGGACGCCAGGGAGGCGCTCCAGCGTGCCGTGGACTGGATGTTCGTGATGACGCTGGAGTGGTTCGGGCTGCCGGACGACCTCAAGCGGCACAGCGGCCAGCTCTCCTACCGGCTCAAGGGCAAGACCAACGACCAGCTGCGCCAGACCTGGATGGCAGCCACCGTGCCGCTGTGCGAGGGCATCGGTATCGACGTGCCGGCCCACTGGGATGAGGACGCGCAGGAATTCGTCATCGACTGCCCCTTCCCCTGCCAGTACGACCCCGCGGCCAAGCGCTGGCTGCACGACGAGCCGCTCACGTGGGACCGGGTGTTCGAGCGCTGGAAGGCTCGCGGGCCGATGAACGAGCGCTACGTGGAGATGGTTCAAGGAAACGGCGGGATCTTCGGAGGCCGCCAGTGGTGACCGCCGCCCAGGTGTGGCAGGCGCTCGAGGGCGTCAGCGATCCCGAGTACCCCCTGAGCATTGTGGACCTGGGCTTGGTCTACGACGTGCGGGTGCACGAGGGCGCGGTGCAGGTCGACGTCACGCTCACCTCCATCGGATGCCCGGCGATCGACATGATCACATCGGATGTTCGGATCGCCGTCGCCGCCGTTCCCGGCGTGAGCGACGTGCAGATCGAGGTGGTGTGGAGCCCGCCCTGGACCAAGGACCGCATTACCGAGCGCGGCTGGAAGGTGCTCGGCATGTACGGCGTGGCGAGCTGATGGCACGGGATCAGGTCTACGAGGTCTTCGCGCGCAAGGCCCACGATGAGGAGCTCAAGCACGTCGGTAGCGTGAACGCCACCGACGACGAGCTGGCCAAGGCATACGCCTGGACGCTGTACGACGAGGAGAATTGGATCGAGATGTGTGTGGTGCCGCGCAACGCGGTCATCCCCATCACCCACGAGGGGCGGCTGCCGCTGTGGGGCATGACGACCAGCACTGCCAGGGAGTTCGAATCGACCGAGGGAATGAGCGACGCATGCCGGGAGGGCCTGCGCAACCTGCTCATCGCCTGTGCCGACACCAAGCTGCTGCTGGGCTACCACTACGGCGAGTGGACGTTCGGCCCGCCTGAGCTGGAGGCAGCCATCGCATGCTGCTCGCTGTCGCAGAGCGAGTTGGGACACGCGCGGCTGCTGCACGCAGTGCTGCGTAACCAGTTCGGTGACGACTCGGACGCTCTGGTGGAGCAGCGGCCGGGGACGGAGTTCGCCAACGTGTCCTTCCTCGACCACGACATCGCCGACTGGGCGGGTTTCGTGGCGGCCAACTATGTCGTGGATCTGGCGGTCACGCGCTTACTGCACGCGATGCGTGACTCCAGCTTCAAGCCGCTGCGCGTCAACGTGGAGAAGATGCTCGACGAGGAGCGCTACCACGCGCACCACGGACAGGGCTGGTTCCGCACCCTGTGTGGCAAGAACGACGAGTGCCGCGCGGCGGCAGAGAAGAGCCTGCACGACGCGCTGCAGGCCGTGGCGCAGTGGTTCGGCCCGGCGGGAGACGCGCAGGATGAGGCCCTGGTGGCCGCGGGGGTGAAGGCCAAGACGAATCCCGAGATCCTGCAGAATCTGCTGAGCGACCTGAGCGAGACCGCGGGGACCGTGGGGGTCGAGTTCGAAACCGAAACACCGGCATTCGATGGCTGGGACCCCGCGACCCGTCGCTCGGGAACGAGCGGACCGGCCGAAGAGATCCTGCACCATCTGCGGGGCAGCAAGAACGCGATCTTCAAGCTGAACTGATGGTAACACCGGCCAAGCACTGCCCATTCTGTCGCTCGACGGAGACCGAGAAGCAGGCGGACTTCAGTACTTCGCTCATGGTGAGCTTGTACTACTGCCGGCGATGCCGCTCCTCGTTCGAGGCGATCAAGTGGGGAGACCGGACGGTCGAGCTCGACCTGCCCGCCTTCCTCGACGAGAGGCGGTCGTAGGCGGTTCGCATAGATGACACGTTTGTTACGCGCCGTGATCCGATGGAGGCGGCGTTTACGGAGAAAGGGAGAGCATGACAAGCACTAAGACGAAGACGGAGACGCTGGTCGAGTATCGCGTCGAGGATGGGATCGCGATCCTGGAGCTGAACGATCCCCCCGCGAACACGTACACGTATGAGATGATGCGTCAACTGGACGAGTGCATCCTGACCGCACGGATGGACGACTCGGCCCAGGTCATCATCCTGCGAGGCAAGGGCGAGAAGTTCTTCTCCGCCGGCGCCAACATCAAGATGCTGTCGGAGGTCACTCCGCGGTTCAAGTACTTCTTCTGCCTGCACGCCAACGAGACGCTGAACCGTTTGGAGCACACGCCCAAGCTGGTGATCGGTGCGCTCAACGGGCACACGGTGGGCGGCGGCCTCGAGATCGCCATGGCGGCCGACATCCGTCTGGCCTGCAAGGACAACGGCAAGATCGGCCTGCCAGAGGTGAACCTGGGCGTGCTGCCCGGCACGGGTGGCACCCAGCGGCTGTCCCGCATCGTGGGGAAGTCCCGGGCTATCGAGATGATGGTCTCGGGCCGCACCTTCTCGTTCGAGGAGGCCAAGGAAGTCGGCCTGGTCAATGAGGTCTTCCCCAAGGAGACCTACTGGGACGACGTCATGGCCTACGCGAGACAGTTCACGAGCCCCAACAAGGCGGCGAAGGCAGTGGGCAGCATCAAGCGGGCGGTCTGCTCCGGCATGGAAGTGCCGTTCGAGAGCGGCCTCGCGATCGAGCGCGAGCTGCAGCAGCAGCTGTTCCAGAGCGCCGACGCGACCGAA
>JBDGYO010000011.1:0-17535 GCA_039584015.1 Gemmatimonadota bacterium
GCCCCGTTACAACGGCGCGAGGCCGGTCATGGCAATACGTCCAGTACGGATGTTGGGAGACCCGATACTGCGCGCCCGGTGCGAACTGGTCAAGAACGTCAAGTCACCGGCCGTCCGCGTCGTGGCCGACGACCTGCAGGATACCCTGCGGGACCTCAAGCAGCGCCACGGCGCTGGGCGTGGGCTCGCCGCTCCGCAGATCGGCGCCCCCATGCGGATCGTCTACATGGAGGCCGACGAGTCTCGAGTCCTGATCAACCCGGAGATCGAGGACATCGGCACCCACGACTTCCAGGTGTGGGACGACTGCTTCTCTGTCCCGGACCTGCTGATTCAGGTCCAGCGGGCCCACCACGTCAGGGTGACGTACACGGACCTCGCGGGGAAATCGCATGCCATCGAGGCCGAAGGCGAGCTCGCCGAGCTGCTGCAGCACGAGATCGATCACCTGGACGGCGTGTTGATCATCGATCGCCCGGTGGGACTCGACCCCTTCTGTCTCCGCGAGGAGTGGGAGAAGCACTACGCCGCACGGGGCCGCTATTCGGAGCCGAGCCCTAGAACGCTGGTGCCGGCGGAGCGGTTGGCCGAGTAACGACCGGCGACCGAGCAAAAGGAACGGGGAACGGTACTGCGGCGCGTCGTACCGTTCCCCGTTCTCCGTTCCCTGCCTCTTCTAACCCAACGACTCCAGAAACTCCCCGATCACCCGACTCGTCGCGATGGGCTGCTCCATCGGGGTGAGGTGCCCCGCCTCCGGGATCACCGTGTACATCGCACCGGTAATGGCCTCGGCCATAGTACGAGAGTGCTCGACCGGGATGAGCTGATCCTCCCGCCCCGTGACGACCAGTGTTGGCACGTCGATCTCCTGCAAGAACTCGGTCGAATCGGGTCGTTCTTTCATGGCCCGGAGCGCACCAATCACTCCCGCGTCCGGGCTGCCGGAGACCATCGTGCGGACATGCTCCACGACCTGGGGCATGGCGGACAGCGAGCTGGGGGACAGCAACTTCGGCAGCATGACATCGGCCAGCGCCTCGGAGCCTTTCGCCTCCACCAACCCAATCATCTCGTCACGGCTCTCCCGCCCCTCGGGAGTGTCCGCCTCGGCTCGAGTGTTGGTGAGGACTAGTGCGCGCACCATGGCCCGGTGTCGCCGCATGAGTTCGAGCGCGACGTAGCCACCCATGGAAAGACCGCAGATAACGGCTTCCTCGACGTCGAGCTTCTCGAGCAGCGCCGCCAGGTCATCGGCGTACTCCGCGATGGAGTAGGATCCTGACTCCGGCACGTCACTCAACCCCATGCCACGCAGGTCCGGCGCGATGCGCTGCCAACCGGTGAGCGGCGCAACCAGATGGCGCCACATGGTCCGGTCCAACGGGAAGCCGTGAACGAAGAGGATGGCGGGTCCGTCCCCCTGCACATCCACCGCCGTGGCCACATCGCGGACCATGAAGTGCTGGACTGCCCCCGCCCGCACCGACGGACGGGTACCGAAGAAGTTGCGGATCTCCACGGGTACCGTGGTCGGCTTGCCTGCCTCCCCCACGCACACGAACACGGAATCCGCCTCGGCGACCAGTGTGCTGTCGGCCTCTCGGCGCGCCGTCTGGTGCAGTGAGAAGCTGGTGCGGCCCAGGTGTGTGAGCGTGGTGTCGAACTGCAGCACGTCGCCCGGAAAGGCCTCTGCGGTGTACTCGATGGTCGACTTGCGGACCGCCGGCCATGTCCGGCTCCGCTGAAACGCCTCCATCCCGGGGCCGGCCGCCAACACCTCCCAGCGGGCCCGCTCGAACATCTGGAGGAACGCTGCCTGGTTGACGTGCCCGAACGCATCGCAGTCGTCTGGGTACACGCGCATCACGACGGAGGGAACGGAGGTCACGGGTGTAAGCTACGCCCTCGCGTGAGGCCACGACAGGAGAGCGTCGCATTGCACCCGGGCCCGTTCGGAGATCACCTCTCAGTACGATAACTGTCGCGAAACTGACGTCATGCTGTCGTCATGGTGTATCTATATCCTGCCACCAAAACGCCTGACTGACAATGGCTTGGCAATTTTCCACACCGTCTAGACACTGTGTCGATAACCAACGACCACAGGTCGACTTTGCGACCTCCACTGTTCAACCACCGACCCTCCTAGCGAAGTTACTCCTCAGCCATGCACGCCCGCGCATCCGAGCCACCCGCCCAGGTCATCGACCATCCTACTGAGCTCCGTGCCCTCGTCCGCCGACTGGCCGACGAGCCACGGATCGCACTCGATACCGAGGCGGCATCCTTCCACCGCTACGTGGATCGGGTCTACCTGGTGCAGCTGAGCTCCGATACGGAGACGGCCCTCGTGGACCCGCTCGCGGTGACCGACCTGAGCCCCGTGGGCAAGCTCCTCTCCAACGCAAAGGTGGAGGTCGTCTTCCATGACGCGGACTACGACCTGCGAATCCTCGATCGGGATTACGGCTTCAGGGCGCGGAACATCTTCGACACGCGGATCGCGGCGCAGCTGGCGGGAGAGCCAGCCGTAGGACTGGGATCGCTGCTGGAGAAGCACTACGGCATCCAACTGGACAAGAGATTCCAGCGCGCCGACTGGTCCCGCCGTCCACTCACAGACGGAATGGTCGAGTACGCTGCCGAGGATACACGGCATCTGACGTCGCTGCGGGACGCCCTCGAGCAGAAGCTCCAGGAAATGGGGAGGCTCGAGTGGGCACAGGAAGAGTTTCACCTGTTGGAGCAGATCCGTTGGACCCAACCGGGCGCTGACGAAGAAGACGCTTACCAGCGCATCAAGGGCGCGCGCGCCCTCAAGCCGAGAGCATTGGCAATCCTGCGGGAGCTGTATCGCTGGCGCGAGCGCACTGCTCGCAATCTCGACCGGGCCAGGTTCAGGGTGCTGGGCAACCACGCGTTGCTCGCCGTTGCGAAGGCGGCGCCAACCACTGCCAGGAAGCTCGCATCGGTGGACGGCATGCCGAAGACGACGGCGCAACGGTATGGTGAGCCGATGCTCCGTGCGATCAAGAAGGGATTGGACGTACCGGACCAAAAGCTGCCACGCGTGCGTCGCACGCGCCGACCCGATCCCGACCCTCGGTACGACCAGCGCCTGGAGCGTCTCAAGGAGATCCGCAACGAGCGGGCCGACGTCGTGGAGCTCGCCCCCGGCCTTGTGTGCCCCAACGGCACCTTGCAGGAAGTGGCACGTGCCGTGCCGCAGTCGGCATCGGAGCTCGACGGCGTGGGCGAGTTACGGCGGTGGCAGCGCGAAGTCGTGGGCGACGCAGCCATCCTGGCTGCCGTCGCGGGACAGGCGTCTTAGAAACCCAAGTAGGCGCGCACCTTGGGGTTGATCCGCTCCGGCGTCCAATAGGGCTCCCACACCAGCTCGACCCTCACATCCTTCACACCGTCGAGTGCTCGGACCGCCTCGTCGGTATCACCCATGATCTGCGGCCCCGCCGGACACCCCGGTGACGTGAGCGTCATCTTGACGTCCACCTTGCCCTGCTCGATCGCCACATCATAGATCAGACCCAGATCGACGATGTTGATGCCCGCCTCGGGGTCCTTCACCTTCCGCAGGGCGTCCTGCACGATCTCTTCGGTCAACGTGGGCGCAGACTCTTCACTCATCGTTCGTCACTCCATGCTCTTCCAGGGCCGACGTGCGGGGGATGGAAAGAGGGAAGGCGGCCCGTACCTCGTTCCCAACACTCACCCGCTCAGCTTCGTTCCGCAACCGGTCCCCAGCGCCGCGCAACCCAGGCGTACACCCGCTCGGCCAGCGGCATCATCCCGGGCATGCCTCCGATGAACGCGACCATACGACCGCCGCGCAGATAACGAAGCGCCTCGCGCGCCGCCGCGGCCCCTGCGAACACGGCACCATCGGGCCGCACGAGGTGCGCCGCCTCCTGCAGGCGCTCCCGCGGCTGTCCGGACAGCTCAGTGGCTCGCGCGTCCTGCAGCGGCAGCAGCCAGATCACATCGTCCCGGTCGAGCCGCTTCATGCGCTTCACCCACGTGCCACAGAACCCGCAGGCCCCGTCGTAGATCAGCGTGGGGCGCGCCGGCCTGTGTGGCGCATCGCCGACGCGTCCCGCCGTCAGCACCGGTCGGCCGTCGGGTCCGGCGTGCCGCAGACGCTCGCCCGCAGCGCCACCGCGGCGTCGGCCACCTGCGCACGAATCTCCTTGAGACGCGTGATCGACCGCCGCGTCCGCGGGGCAAACACTCGGTTGGTCAGCACGATCACGAACAGGTCCCGCTCCGGATCGATCCAGATGGAGGTCCCGGTAAACCCGCCGTGCCCGTAGGCGGCACTGGAAAGCAATGTGCCCGTGTTCTCCTGGCTCGTGGTGTCCCGCATCTCCCAGCCGAGGGCGCGATTCCCGGCGCGCCGACGGGTGAACTCGCGCACCGTTTCCGGTTGCACGACGGCAGCGCCGCCCGTGGTCCGGCCCCCGCTCAGAAGCAGCTGCGCGTAGTGCGCCATGTCCGCCCCGGTGCTGTAGAGTCCGGCATGTCCCGAGACGCCGCCGAGCCGCACGGCGTTCTGGTCGTGCAGCTGCCCCGCGATGACATGGCCGCGCCACAACCCCACCGGGGCAATCCGGCCCCACAGGCTGCGCGGCGGCCTGAACTGGGTCTCCATCATTCCTGCCGGTTGGTACACGCGCTGCGCGACGAACTCGTCGAGCGACACACCTGCCACGCGCTCGACGACCCATCCCAACAGCATCGCGTTCAGGTCGCTGTAGATCACACGGCCCGCCGGCTCGTACCGCAGCGGCTCGGTGAGCACCAACTCCTCGGCCTCCTCGGCTGTGCTCGCCCGCTCGTTCAGGGGGAGGAACGCGCGCAGTCCCGTGCGGTGCTCCAAGAGATGGCGTACCGTGATCTGTTCCTTGCCCTCACCGCTGAACGCCGGCAGGTAGTCCTGCACCGCGCGATCCAGATCCAGGACCCCTTCCTCGACCAGCACCATGGCCGCCGGCGTCGTGGCCACGACCTTGGTGAGCGAGGCCAGGTCGAACAGCGTGCTGTCCGGGTGCGGCACTGCAGTCTCCACCGACCAGGTGAAGTGCCCGTAGCCCTCGGCGTGGAGAATCCGCTCCCCCGTGCCCACCATGACGACCGCTCCCGGGAAGACGCCACCGTCGATTCCCCCGATGACGGCCGTCTCGATGGCAGCTTGGGCTCCCAGTTGGAGCGCCAGCGCGAGTAGGGTGTAAAGCATGGTTCGGGCGACTCCCTTATATCATATCTAGTGTCGCCCCACAGGTTTCAACCGACAACCGCCGGACCGTGATTGGAGCGCCGTGAGGCATCGCAGATCCTGGCTAGCGCTGGTCGCGCTCAGTGCCGTCGCAGTCACGGGACAGGCGCAGGAGCCGCCCCTCGACACCCTCGCGATGAGGCAGCACACGCGCTACCTGTCTCACGACACGCTGCGGGGCCGCGCCACCGGCTCTGACGGGGCACGCCTCGCGGCACTGTACATCGAAACCCAGTGCCGCGCGATGGGCCTGCTGCCGATAGGGGGCAGCTACCATCAGAGGGTCCCGCTCGAACAGGCTCGCGTGCTCGAGGGGACGCGCCTCCTCACCACCCGCGGGCAGGGCGTCGCCGAGTTCCGCTTCCCCGACGATTTCACGCCAAACGTCGGGGATCGCAGCACGCTGCGTGACTTCGCGGGACGCGCTGTCTTCGTCGGCAGCAGCGAGACCATCGTGAGTCCCGCCGTGGGCGCCGTCGACCTCGAGGGCCGCGTCGCCGTCACACTCGGACCCGTTCGCGGCGCGCCGGCCGACACACTCGGTCGGCGCGGGGCCGCTGGCGTGATCAGCCTGATCGGCGATCCGGAGGCCTACGCCCTCTACGCGCAGAGCCGGGGCGACACGCGCCTGTACCACGGCGATCCCGAGGTCCACTCGTCATTCTTCCCACCGGTCCCCTCGGTGCTCGCCGGACCGCGCCTCTCTCGGCTGCTCATGCGGTACGCGTCGTTCGGGCCGGGGGACGACATCCGCCCGCAGGCGCTCGGATGGTCGCTCGAGGCAACCATGTCCCTCGAGCGCCAACCCGTAGAGGCCCGGAACGTGGCATGCGTGCTTCCCGGGTCGGACCCCGAGAAGCGCCAGACCGCGGTCGGCTTCATGGCACACTACGATCATCTCGGTGTCGGCGAGCCAGACGAAGCCGGTGATTCCGTGTTCAACGGATTCTCCGACAACGCGGCGGGCGTTGCGATGCTGCTGGCCATCGCGCAACGACTGGTGGACGACCCACTGCAACACTCTGCCCTCTTCCTCTTCCCAAGCGGTGAAGAGCGCGGCTTGCTCGGGTCGGACTACTTCGTGGCGCACCCGACGTGGCCGCTCGAGGACATTCTGGCGGTCATCAACCTCGACGCCGGAGCGCCGGCAGCGCCGCCCGTGCGCTGGCAGCTCGCCGGGGTGGACAGCACGGGGCTGGGCGAGTTGGCGATCGCGGTTGCTGCGGAGCGCGGTTGGGAGATCACCACGTCGGCACCGCGACCCAATTCCGATTACTTCCCCTTCACCCGCCAGGGCGTGCCGGGATTACTCATCATTCCGGGGCCACTCCCCTACGAGGGACTCTCGTCCGACAGCTCCAGCGCCCTGTTCCGGCGGTGGGACCACTATCACCAGCCGGGCGATGAATGGGCCGAGGACTTCCCCTTCGCCGGGCTCGCACGCTACGCAGAGTTCGCTTACCTGATCGGGAGACGGGTGGACGCCGCACCACCCGCGAGAGAGCGTCCCCGCTAGCGCCGGCGCCTGGGTTCCTTGAGCGAACCCGGGGGCAGGGCGTACAGCAGGCCGGCCGTGCGCCGGTCACGCAGCGTGAGGTCATGCATCGTGGTGGTCGGGTACATGACGTCCTGCGGGTCGTCGGAGTGTCCCAGCCCGAGCAGGTGGCCGATCTCGTGGACGGCGACCGTTCTCACGGCGCCCGCCGAGAGGAGCCAGCCGGAGGGGCTGTGCGTCGCGAGAGTGAGCGTGCCCTTCAGCAACCAGCCGCGCGAGCTCCACATGAGATCTGCCTGACCCGTACGCCGCGAGTCGAATCGCTCGATCCACCGCACGACGACCTCGGCACCGGCCGAGTCGCGCACGAACCGGAAATGGACTGGAATGCTGCTTCCTCGCTGCCAACGCGAGAAGGCATCTTCCACCGCGCGGCCCATGTCCACGGTGTACCCTGGCGCGCCACCTTCCGGCAGGTAGACGGCAATCGGCTCGTCGACCCGTTCCCGCCAGCGCCGCAGCATCGAATCACCTTCGACGAGCATCGCCGGCAGGTACGTGTCCGACTCCGCAATCCGGCGGCGCGCGGCCGCGCGCATCGCTCGCACGCTGTCCCAGTCGACCGTTCCTCCCTGGGGGCCCGACTCGACCACCACCGTGTCGACGACGGGGCGAGTCCGACCTTCACGGCCGGGCCGTTGGACGACCAGGTACACCAGGACCGCCGCGGTGGCGACGGTGACAAGCAGGGTGAGACGCCGCATGGGACCCAATATGAGGGGGGTCTAGCGATCCGCGCCACCGGGCCGGCTGGCATCCGGGCCGCTGCGGCTCTATCATTCCCATTCCTCAAGAGCACCGGACAGAAGCCCTTAAGCCGTATCGATTCAAATGGTTAGCAGCGCAGGGCGGGACTGGGCGGAACCGCTCGGGGCCGGGAGCGTGCGATGATCGCACCGCCCGGCCGCCTCATCATACGGTTCCGGTTCTTCATCATCCTCTTCTGGATCGTGGCGGCGGTACTCGCGCTGCCGCGGGCTGCTGCCGTGCATGAGGTCCTCGAGGTCGAAGGCGAGACGGTCGAGGGCTCCGACTCCCGTCTCGCCGCCGAGATGATTCGCAGCGAGTTCCCGCAGCCGATCAGTCACTACTTCGCCGTCACGCTCACCGGCCCCGTCCCGATCGACAGTCCCCCCTACCGCGCGCTGCTCGATTCCCTCACCAGCAGCGCAGTCCGAGAAGAGTACATCACGCGGGTGCTGTCGTATCTCTCCACGGACGACGAGGAGCTGATCAGCGAAGACCGGCAAACCACGTTCTTCGTTGCGGCCGTCGCGCCTGAGAACGGCAGCGCGACCGACTTCGTGCCGTTCTTCCGCGAGGCGATCCACGGCACAAAGGATCGCATCCCGTGGGCAACAGCCTACGAGGTGCAGGTCACCGGGAACCCGGCGCTCGACTACGACATCCGGTCCGTGAGCAAGGAGGACTCCGAACAAGGCGAGCGGAAGTCCCTGCCGTTCACCGCGATTGTCCTCGTTCTCGCCTTCGGCGCGCTGGTCGCCGCCGTCCTCCCACTCATCGTAGGCGTGTTCGCCATCGAGTGTGCACTTGCGCTGGTACACGTGGCGGCCGGCTACTACCCGATGTCGGTGTTCGTCCTCACGATCGTAACGATGGTCGGGTTAGGGGTCGGGATCGACTACTCGCTCCTCATCGTCACGCGGTTCCGTGAGGAGCTGAATCGGGGCCGGACGGCCCGGGGGGCAGCGGAGCGCGCCACGGCCACGGCAGGACGCGCGGTCGTCACCAGCGGGCTCACGGTGCTGTTGGGCTTTGGGGCGCTGCTCATCACCCCCATCAGCGAAACGAGATCCGTGGCCATCGGCGGCTTGTTCGTGGTCGCCGCAGCCGTGCTCCTGTCCGTCACGCTACTCCCGGCGGCGCTTTCCCTCATCGGGCGCGGCATCGATCGCCCTCGATGGCTCGCCAAGCGCCTCGCCTGGTATCACGCTCCCACGGGCTGGGAACGCTGGGCTCGCTGGTTGGCGCACCATCCCTGGCGCGCCCTCGTGATCGGCGGCGTCGCCATCGCGGCCATCACCTGGCCGTTGGCCAGCATCCAAATCGGGTTGCCCAAGTCGGGCTGGTTCCCCTCGGAGACCGAGTCCAGCGACGGTGTGAGGACATTACAGGAGATGGGAGCGCAGGGCGCCCTGTTACCGGTGCGCGTCGTGGTCCGAGCGCCCGAGGGTGAGCGGATCGTGGGGAGCAAGTACATCCGCGGCCTCAAGCGCCTCTCCGATTCCATCAAGGCCGACCCGCGCGTGGCACAAGTGCGCAGCGTGGTGGACCTGGAACCCAACATGTCGTCCCTGCGCCTGACGATGATGTACAGCGACGTCGACGACGCGCGCGCCCGGGCGCCCGAGTTCTACAACGCCTACCTCTCCGACGACAACCGCACGACGTTGATGGACGCGTTCCTCAGCGACACGACCTCGCTCACCAACTCGATGGACGTGGTGGAGCGGATTCGGGCCATTGCGGGAGCCGGCGTGCGCGGACTGGATTCGGTGGCGGTCCACGTTGGCGGATTCCACGCAGGCAGCGTGGATCTGCAGAACCGACTGCTCGAGCAGTACCCCACCGTTGTGCTCCTCGTGCTCATCACTACCGCCCTCATGATGTTCATCGCCTTCCAGTCGATCCTGGTGCCCATCAAGGCGGTAGTGATGAACTGTCTCTCCGTGGCCGGCGCGTTCGGCCTCACGGTGCTGGTGTTCCAGTACGGTGTGGGCGTGTCCATCTTCGGCCTCGACGAGCCCACCGAGGCGATCTACGTCGTGGTCCCGGTGGTGGTGTTCGCGGTCGTGTTCGGCCTATCCATGGATTACGAGGTCTTCCTGCTCTCGCGCATCAAGGAGGCATTCGACCGAACCGGCCGCAACGATCAGGCGACGATGGAAGGGCTGACCGCGACGGCCTCGGTCATCACCAGCGCCGCCGCGATCATGATCGTCGTGTTCGGCACGTTCAGCTTCTCGCGAGTGCTGGCAGCACAGCAGTTGGGCTTCGGTCTCGCGGTGGCCGTGCTGCTCGACGCCACGCTGATTCGGATGGTGCTGGTGCCCGCGTTCATGCACATCGCGGGCCGTTGGAATTGGTGGCCGGGGGTAACGCGGGCTGGGCGGGCGCGGGTGTTGGAGGCCGCTAGCGCGGAGGTGCAGGAACCCGAGGTGCAGCCATCCGGAGAGCCAGCTCCAGACGCGAACCCCTGAGGTCCCAGTGCCACGCGTCGACC
This sequence comes from Gemmatimonadota bacterium, assembly GCA_039584015.1. Lineage (GTDB taxonomy): Bacteria > Gemmatimonadota > Gemmatimonadetes > Gemmatimonadales > GWC2-71-9 > WVYX01. The sequence continues at coordinate 10,093 of JBDGYO010000011.1, forward strand.
CGCCGGCCGGTATGTGGGTGCTTCAGCGGACGGAACTGCAGCCACGCCTCCCGCATCCCGAGTCGTTCACCAGCGCGTAGCAGTTTCTCCCGGTCCGCGGACACCATGTGTGCCCATTGCTCGCCCCGCAACTCGAAGGGGTGGAGCCAGAGACCGCCCCCGAGCGCGTGCTCGACCCCGTTGCGCCACAGCTCGAACTCGCACCACTTCCCGTCAGTCGCACTCAAGCGAGCCATCCTGCGTCGCGCCACCGACCGGCGCGGCGCCTCGGACGAAGAGGTAGCAGCGGCGCTGCGTGTTGGCGTGGGACGCCACCGCAGCCCAGCCGTCGGCCGTAGCCTCCCGCACGGTGATGCTGACCGCCGGACCCGGCGCGAAACCCCGTGCCTCGAGCGTCGCCGCATCCGCGGCATAGATCCCGACGTCGTAGAGGTATGACTCCTGCGCCACGGCGAACTGCCGCAGTCCTTCTCTCATCTCTGAGACGCGGCCCTGCTCCCGGGACGAGCCGAACTGCATCACCGCGACCACGGCCAGCAGGGTGAGCCCCACGGCCCATACCACGATCACAGGTAGCCTAGGCCTTCGCATCGAGCCAGTTCTCCCCGACTCCGATATCGACGACGAGCGGAATGCTGAGCGCCGCCGCCTGCTCCATCTCACGCCGCAGGATCTCTCGCGCGGCCTCTACCTCCGACGCCGGTGCTTCCACGACCAACTCGTCGTGGACCTGCAGCACGATGGCACTCTCCAGCCGCTCGTCCGCGAGGGCTTTGGCCGTGCTGATCATCGCGAGCTTGATCAGGTCCGCCGCCGATCCCTGTAGCGGTGAGTTCATCGCCACCCGCTCGCCGAACGCGCGCACGCTGTAGCTCCGCTCCTTGAGCTCCGGGATGTAGCGGCGCCGACCGAACAGCGTCTCCGCGTACCCGAGATCTTTGGCCCGCGCCACGCATTCGTCCAGGTATCGCCGCACACCGGCGAACCGCTCAAAGTAGAGCTGGATGAATTCCTTCGCCTCCTCTTGATCGATTCCCAGCTGGCGGCTCAGGGAGAACGGCCCCTGTCCGTAGATCGTGGCGAAGTTGATCGTCTTCGCTTGGGCCCGCATCTCCGACATCACGCTCTCGAGCTCCACATCGAAGATGATCGCCGCGGTTTCCCGGTGGATGTCGCCGCCGCGTTGGAACGCCGCGATGAATGCCGCATCCTGCGACATGTGCGCCAGCACCCGCAACTCGATCTGAGAATAGTCCGCCACGATGAACCGGTTGTCGGTGCCCGGGACGAAGCAGCGGCGGATCTCCTCCCCGCGCGGTGTGCGCACCGGGATGTTCTGCAGGTTCGGATCGGACGACGACAGCCTCCCGGTCGATGCACCCGTCTGGCTGAAGCTCGTGTGGATGCGCCCAGTATCGGGATTCACCGCCTGCGGCAGCACATCCACGTAGGTGGAGCGCAGCTTGCTCAGCTCGCGATACTCCAACAACAGACTCGGGAGCCGGAACTCCATCGAGGCAAGCTCCTCGAGCACCCCTGCGTCGGTCGACGCACCCGTCTTCGTCTTCTTCAGGACCGGGAGCTGCAGCTTCTCGAACAGCACGTGGCGTAGCTGCGGGGTGCTGTTGATGTTGAACGTCACCCCTGCCTCGTCGTAGATGTCCGCCTCGATCCGTTCGAGCTCCGAGCCGAATCGGCGTGAGAGCTCTGCCAGCCGCTCTGAGTCCACCGCGATCCCGCGCCACTCCACATCTACCAGCACGCCCACCAGAGGTATCTCGATGTCCTCCAGCAGACGATCCATCTGCCCCGCCTCGAGTTGCGCCGCGAAGTACTCCCGCAGACGCAGCACCGTATCGGCGTCGGCGCAGCAATACGGGGCCGCCTGCCCCTGAGGAACTTCGGCGAAGGGTCGCTCCGACTTCCCCTTGCCGGCGAGATCGGCATAGGTCGTGAGCTGTAGCCCCAGGTGTTCGCGCGCCAGAGCGTCCAGGCCGTGCGAGCGGCGGCCGGGGTCGAGCACGAAGCTCGCAATCATCGAGTCATACACCACCCCGGCGAGCTCGACCCCTGCGCGACGCAACACGAGCCAGTCGTACTTCAGGTTGTGCCCCGCCTTGGGCACGCCCGGGTCCTCCAGCAGTTCCACGAGAGCTTGCATCCCCGGGTCTCCCAGGGGCGGGAGGTTGACCGGAGGCGGCGCGTCGGTGAGCTCTCCGTCGGGCAGGCAGTGTGCGAAGGAGAAGTACCAGGCGCGGCCGTCCCCCAGCGCGAGCGAGAGGCCGACCAGATCCGCACGCACCGGGTCGATGTGCGTGGTCTCAGTGTCCAGCGCCACGACCTCCGCCGCCCGGGCCTCCTCCACGATCGCGCCCACCTCGTTCACATCGGTCACGAGGTGACACGTCGTTTCGGCAGCTATGGGCTCCGCCTCGACCTCCAGCTTCTGCAGCAGCGAGTGGAACTCCAGCTCCGTATAGAGCTCGTGCAGCGCCGCAGCGTCCCACGGCTCAGCCTGGAAGGCTTCCAGGTCCAGCTCGACCGGCACGTCGCGCCGAATGGTGACGAGCTCCCGACTCAACCTCGCGTTGTCGGCCTCGTCCAACAGCGCCTCCCGCGCCCGCTTCGTCTTCACGTCTTGCGCGCGCTCGAGGATCGTGTCGAGGTCGCCGTACTCCTCGATCAACTTGCGCGCGGTCTTTTCACCGACACCGCGCACTCCCGGGATGTTGTCCGACGCGTCCCCCACCAGCGCCAAGTAGTCGACGACCCGCTCCGGAGGCACACCCAACCGCTCGTGCGCGTTCTCCGGGGTGACCCACTGTTCCTCCACCGCAGCCGGACCGCGGCGCCCCGGATTCAGCAGCGAGACGTGGGATCCGATGAGCTGATAGAAGTCCTTGTCCCCCGAGACGATCACCGCCTCGAGCCCCGTCTCCGCCGCACGCAACGCCAGCGTGCCGAGCACGTCGTCCGCCTCGTAGCCCTCCACCGCGACCAGCGGCACGGCGAACGCATCGAGTAGCTCCTCGATGCGCTCTACCGAGCGGTCGAAGTCCTCTTGCAGCTCGTCGTCCAGCTTCTCCCGTGTGGCCTTGTACTCGGGGTATACCTCTTCACGGAACGAGGTTCCGGCGTCGTGCACCCACGCGACGTAGTCCGGGTGGTGCTCCGTGATCAGGCGATGCAGGAAGTTGGCTACCCCCCAGGCCGCGGAGGTGTTCTCCCCGCGACTCGTCCGCAGCGGGCGGCCAATCATCGCGAAGAACGCCCTGTAGATCAGGGCGTAACCATCGACGAGGAACAGGCGCTTCGGGGCGCGGGCCGGCATGGGGGGAAAATAGCAGCAATGGAAACGCCCCGCCGCAAGCGGTCGGGGCGTCACACGTGTTGAGGGGGAGAAGGGGCTATACTCGGACGACGTTCGCCGCGTATTGCCCTTTCTCTCCACTGGACACCTCGAACTCGACTTCCTGGCCTTCGGCCAGTGTCCTGAAGCCGTCCATCTGGATGGCGGAGAAGTGGACGAACACCTCCTTGCCACCTTCTTCCTGGGGCTCAATGAACCCATAGCCCTTCGAGTCATTGAACCACTTCACCTTCCCCCGTGCCATTGCCTCTCCTCCTGCGAGTAGCCCTAGCCGAAGCCAACGAGCCAATCTTGCGCGCTATCGGGGAGGGCTGTCAAGCGGGGGCCATCATCCTCACGGACCGTCGCCGGGGAGCGATTCGTCCGGCGGGTGGAGGGCCCGGTAGAGCTCGATGTTGCGCAACACCGTCTTGAGGTAGCCGCGCGTTTCCTGGTACGGCACGCGCTCCACGAACCGGAGCGGGTCGCTCGCCTCGGGGTACCGGCGCCACCGCGCCACCGGACGCCCACCAGCATTGTACGCCGCCAGCGCGAGTATCACATCGCCGTCGTATGTCTCAAGCAGGGCCGTGAGGTGCGCCGTACCCACATGGAGGTTGGCGTCGGCCACGCCCAACAGCTCATCGCCCCAGTCGATCCCCAAACGTCGCGCGACACCTCTCGCGGTCGGCGGCATGAGCTGCATCAGTCCCCGGGCTCCGGCACGCGAGGTCGCCTCCCGCATGAAGCTCGACTCCTGGCGGATCAGTCCGGCCAGGAGATAGGGATCCACGCCGTACTCGGCGGCCTCTCGCTCGATGAGATCCCGCAGCGGCCACGGGAAGATCGCCCGAACCACCCGGGGGTCGTTGAGCGTGAGGGTTCCAGCCGCCCGCCATCCGAGACGGATCCCCTGAGACACCCGGCCCCGCTCGATCAGGCCTTCGGCCAGATCGAGCATTTCCTGTACCGGACGATCCTCCAGGGCAACAGCCAACCGCACGACCTGCTCTGCCTCCTCCTCCATTCCCGCGGCGTGCAGCAGGTCGACGCGATCGAGCATGACACGAATTGCCGGCGTCGTGACCGGCCGAGGGTGCGGCTGAAAGCGCGGCCGCGGCATACCAACCGTCGCGCGCGCCATTGTCCCGTAGTACCCGAGCGAATCCTCGCGGCCGAGCTGCGTCCAGAGCCGATACGCCGCGCTCGTATCGCCCGTGCCCCGTACCAATCCGGCGCTGAAGAACCGCGCCGCATTGCGGTAGGGTCCGCGCACGGCGACCTCGGCGTCGTACCACTCCATGGCGCGCGACGTATCGCCCCGCGCGACGCTGCGCGTGGCCAGCACGAGACGTGAGCGCCCCGCGTACTCGTGGGCGGGCCAACCGCGTGCCACTGCCGTGTACAGGCTGTCGGCCAGCCGGTAACGCCGCGCGCGCCGATGCCGCTCGGCGACCAGGAACACCGCCTGGGGCGCGAGGGTGTGGCCGGGATGGTTGGCGGCGAAGGCCAGCAACGCGCGACTGCCCTGGCTCACCTGGCCGGAGCGAGAGAGCTGCCGGGCCCGCTTGTACTCCGCCAGGACTCCCTCGCCCCCTCCAAGCGCGGCGGCCCGCTCGTACGCGTCGATCGCGGAGCGGAGGCGCCCAACATCCACCTCCAGGTCCCCCCACACTCGGACGACCCGCGCCGATGCGTCGCCGCTGCGGGCCGCCCGCCGCGCAATCACGACCGCCTCATTGCGCTGCCGCAGTCGTCGGTACGCCGCGGCGACGGCGATCAACTCCTCGGGGCCGCCCGGGTCCGGGCCCACCAGCAGCAGCTCGAGTGCGGCCCGCACGTCAGCGGTATCGCGTGAGCGCAGCGCATCGAGGGCCAGGTCGTTCCCGCGCGCCGTGTCCCCCACGGCAACCGCCAACCGCGCTGCCTCGACTTCCGAATGGGCCGTCACGAAGGACGTGATCGCCCGTGCCGTGTCGCCTGCCGCGAGGAACAGGTCGGCCCGGATCCCTGCCGCGAAGCGCTCGGCTTCGGGCGGCGCCTCTCGCAACAGCACAAAGGCCTGCACCGGATCGTCGGTGACGCGGGCTTCTCGCAGCGCGAGCCAACCGGCAATCGAGCGCAGCTCCCGTGCCGCGTCGCGATACCGGACCCTGGCCGAGTCGCGCATCCCCGCACGCTCGTACGCATCACCCGCCCGCGCCATGAACACCCCCCGGCCGATCCCGGTGTTGTGCGCGGCCCACCGGCTGTACAGAGCTCCCGCGATCTCGTGCTCACCACTCTGGTACGCGGCGTCGGCCAGGAGCGGAAAGGTCTCGGGGTGTGAGGCCGACGCGCCGCCGTGCTCGAGCAGAATGGACCGTGCATGCTCCGGTCGGCCCAGGGCCAACTCGGCGCGCACGGCCGCCAGCACGTCCGCCCGGGACGGCGTGTCCGCGGCGAGCACCCCCCGAAGCCGCTCCGCTTCGTGCCAAACGGCGGGCGGATCGTCTGGGGCAGGCCACAGCCAGGCGCCGGCCGGCATCACGAGGGCCGCGACGACGGCCACGGCGAGGATCAAGCGAGAAGGCCTCATTTCAGAACCCAAGATAGTCGCTCCCTGCAGACGGGCCGTGTCACCAGTCACCGTGGCCGCTTGCCGAAGGTCATGGCCAACGCTTACTTTCGCGCACTTACATGCCTCAAGAGAACCTCGCCGGTCGCACCCTCGGGACCTACCGGCTACTCGAGCGGGTCGGCGAAGGCGGTACCGCTACGGTCTACCGCGCGGATCACCCCGAGTATGGTCGGGTTGCCGTGAAGATCCTGCGCGAGCGCCTGCGCGCCGACCCCACTGCGATCAAGCGATTCCTGCGCGAAGCCGGTTACCACTCTCGCGTGCTGCACCCCTCGGTGGTCCGTACGTACGACTACGGCGAGGTCGACGGACTGCACTACCTCGCACTCGAGTGGGTCGACGGCGAGCCGCTCTCGAAATTCGTGCAGCGCTCGGGCCGCCTGTCGCCCTCCCTGACGGCGCACATCGTGTCGGGATTGGCTGCGGGGATCGACACCGCGCACTCGGTGGGCATTATCCACCGCGACCTCAAACCCGAGAACATCGTCTACAACCCACAGACGCGCGCCGTCAAGCTGCTGGACTTCGGGATCGCGCGTGACGCGGAACTCGATTCCGCCGAGCGCCTCACGCGGACCGGTTTCTTTGTGGGCACACTCCACTACGTCGCGCCGGAGGCACTGTCCGGCGAGCTGGTGGAGGAGGCGGCCGACATCTACAGCGTCGCGACCATCACCTACTACCTCCTCACGGGACGACACCCCTATTCCGGGCGGTCCCCCCGCGAGCTGTTCCAGCAACTGCTCACGCAGGACCCCACCCCCGTAAACGATGCCGTACAGGGCCTCGAGTTCCCGGGCTCCCTGGGACGGGCCGTGATGCGCGGCCTGTCCCGGGATCCGTCGGCGCGGCAGCAATCGGTGAGCGAGCTGGCACGGGAGATCGCGGCGGGTGCCGAAGGTGCCCCGGACCAGCCCCCGGAGGACGGGGGGAAGGGGGGCGGACTCCTGGGCGGCATCAAGTCCATGTTCCGCCGGAATCGCCAAGCAAACGACCAGTAGTTGTAGGAGCTACTACTACTGCTCCCATGAACGCCGCTACGCCAGGCCGAACCGCCGAACTCGCCCAACTTCTGCGGGAAAAGTCCGTGGAATTGGGCTCATTTACACTCGCGTCCGGCCGCACTGGTGGGGGGCCTCACGCTCGGCGCCGATCCCGTCGCGTACGCCGTAGCGATCGCGAGCCGGCGTACCCCACCCCAGCTCGACGGATTCACCGTCCGCAAGGAGCCCAAGGGGCACGGAGCCAAACGGCAGATCGAGGGCTGCTTCCATGAGGGCGCCCGCGTGGTGGTCGTCGAGGACGTGATCACGACAGGCCAGTCTGCGCTGCGGGCCATCGAGGCGGTGACGGACGCGGGCGGGGTCGTCGCCGGGGTGCTGGCGGTCGTGGACCGGGAAGAGGGTGGCCGCGAAGCGATCGAGCAGGCGGGTTTCCCGCTGCAAGTCCTGGTGTCGCTGCGCGAGCTCGGCAT
>JBDGYO010000241.1:0-4462 GCA_039584015.1 Gemmatimonadota bacterium
CCCGGTACTCAGATGGGAACCCTAGACGCGCGTCCGGTCGGAGACCGTCGGCAGGAGGGTGAAGCGCTCGGGCGCTTGCTTACTGTATTGTGAGGGCGGAACTTACGCCCGCCCGCGGGGGGTGTCAAGCGGCTGAAAACCGTACGATCTGCCTTGCCGGACCACGCGTCCCAGCCCCCGCTCGGCGTCGTGCTCGAACACCAGCACCCACCCCTCAGCCTCCGCGCGCCCCAGCAGAGCCCGCTTGGTCTCCAACGTGAGCAGCGGCTCCAGGTCGTACCCCATGATCCAGGGCAGCGGGAGGTGGGCCGCCGTGGGCACCAGGTCGCCCAGGAAGCACGCCGTCTCCCCACCGCTTTGCACCAGGACGGACTGGTGGCCCGGGACGTGCCCCGGCGTGGGCACCAGCTGGATGCCCGGAACGAGCTCCGCCTCGCCCCGCACCAGCTGCCACCGCTCGGCCTGCGAGATGGGCTCGAAGTTGGGAGGGAGATAGCTCGCCGCGACGCGCTCGTTGCGTTGCCCCGCGAACTCCAGCTCCCGCTCCTGCACCACGTAGGTGGCGTTGGGGAACGCGATCAGCGTCTCCGGCTCCGCCGCCGCACGCTGCACGCTGCGCACTTCCCGGCCGTCGTCCCCCTCCCCATTCGCCGTTCCCCGTTCGACATAGGTATTCCCGCCCGCGTGGTCGAAGTGCAGGTGGGTATTGATCACGTAGCGCATGTCCGCAGCGGTGTACCCGGCCTCGGCCAGCGCGTCGTCCATCCGGGTGGGCCCGCGCCGCCCGGCGTTCTCCACCCCGTAGATGTCGAGGAACTTGTCAGCTTCCTTGTTGCCGAGTCCCGTATCGACCAGCACGGGACCGGCATCGTGCTCGATCAGCAGGCAGCGCATGCACAGCGGAATGCGGTTGCGCTCGTCGGGCGCGATCCGCTTCTCCCACAGCGGCTTGGGAACGACGCCGAACATGGCGCCCCCGTCCAGGCGCTGCAGCCCGGCGTCGAGCGTGTGGCAGGTGAGGCTGCCGACGCGGAACGTGGTCACCAGACTCATGACTCTCCCATGGGCATGGGGAGCGCGCTCTTCTTGCGTCGGCGGCGGCGCCCCAGGTGCTGCAGGTCACTCAGCGTCTCGGCACCCTGCTCCTCCGCACGGTTCAGCAGGTGCTTCAGAATCTGGGCGGTGGCCAGCGCATCGCCGCGGGCGCGATGGCGCCCGGCGATCTCGACCCCCAGGAAGGCTGCCACACTGTCCAGCCCGCGAGAGCGCAGTCCGGGGAGCAACCGGCGGGCCAGCCGCACCGTGCAGACTCGAGCGCCCTCGAGGTCGAGATCGCGGGTGCGCCGCAGCTCGCTCGACAGGAACCCCCAGTCAAACGGGGCGTTGTGGGCCACGAACACGCGACCCGCGAGCGATGCCAGCACGTCGTCGGCGATCTCGTCGAACGTGGGCTGATCCTGCACCATGTCGTTCGTGATCCGGGTGAGCGACTGCACGAAGCTCGGTATCGGCCGCTCGGGGTTGATCAAGGTCTCGAAGGCGACCTCCACCTCCCCACCCGAGAGCGTCACGACAGCCAACTCGGTGACGCGGTCCCCCCGGCTGAACCGGGTCCCGGTCGTTTCCACGTCGACCACCGCAAAGGTACACGTTGCCAGCCGTGGCGAGCCGTCGGCCTGGGTCGCCAGCGTCCAGCGGCCGTCGTGCCGCTGATGCACGCGGGGGTCCGACCCCAGCAGGGCCACGGTGACGCGGTCGGCGATGGCACGCGTGGCCTGCGCCAACCCGAGCACCTCGCGCGCCAGGGTGAGGCTGTCGGCGGCCCCGTCCTTGAGCCGGCGCAGGGCGCGATCGACCAGGGTGCCGCGCGGTGCCGCCCGCACGCCCTCGGTGCTTGCACTCATGCAGCGCAATCTACACCGGGGCGCACCACCCGACTCAACGCCCCAGCTCGTCGAACAGACGGGTGAACGTGGCTGGAGGCAGCGTCTCGCTGCGCGCGGTCGGGTCCACCCCCAGCGCCTCGAGGCACGCCTCGACCTCCGGCCGCGCGCGCCCCGTGACACCGCGCAGCGCCCCCACCAGCTGCTTGCGCCGGCGCCCGAAGAGCGCCGTCACGAAGCGCCGGAACGCAGGCTGGTCAGCCTCGGCGACCAACGGGTTGTCCAACGGCACTATCCGCACCGCGGCAGAGCCCACCTTGGGCGGCGGCCGGAAGGCGCCGGCCGGCACGTCGAACAACTGCTCTGCCGCGGCGACCGCCTGCACGCCCACCGAGAGCGCGCCGTAGACCTTCGAGCCCGGATCGGCCGCGAGACGATCCGCCACCTCCCGTTGCACCAGGAACACCACCGCCGCCGGCATTCGGGGGGTGAGGGCCTTGTCGATCAGCGGGGTGGTGATGGAGTAGGGGATGTTACCGGCCAGCTTCCACCTCTCCCCGCCGATTTCCGGCCCCGCTCGTACCGCGTCGGCGACGAGCCCGTTCCAATCGAGCTCGAGCGCATCCCCCTCGATCACCGTCACGTTCGCCGGCAGCGAAGTGATCGCTTCCCCCTTCCCGCTTCCCGCTTCCCCCCTCAAGACCGCCACCAGATCCCGGTCGCGCTCGATCGCCACCACCGTCCCGACGCGCGCCGCCAGCCGTGCCGTCAACGTGCCCCGCCCGGCCCCGATCTCGAGCACCACGTCCTCGGGCCGCGGATCGAGGGCATCCACGATCCGATCCAGAATCGAGGGATCGAACAGGAAGTGTTGGCCGAGGCGCCGGCCCACTTAGATCCGCAGGGCGAGGATGGTGCGGTCGTCCCGCGCCACCGTCTCGAACGCGGCCGCTTCCTCCAGCACCGCCTCAACGGTTTCGACGGCAGGGCCCGCCCGGTGTTGCGTGACCAGCTCAAGCACTCGCTCCTCACCCAGCTGCTGACCCTCCTCGTTGCGCGCCTCCACGATACCGTCGGAGAACACCAACAGCGTATCCTCGCCTCGCACCCACTCGGATTCCTCCGCGGTGATCGCGTCGGCCCTGGCGAGGCCGAGTGGCGGTGAGGTCGCGCCGAGCCGCTCTGCACCACGCGGGGTGACACGGAACGCGTGGGGGTGACCCGCGTTCGCGTAGCGCAGCACGCCACGCTCGGCATCGAGCACACCGTAGAACAGGGAGAGGTGCATCTCGGTTTCGGCGAGCTCTTGCTCCACCGACTCGAGCAGGCGCCGCAGCATGCCGTCGGGCGACGCGATTTCGGCCGCGTGGATACCAGCCGCTGACAGCACCAGCGCCATGATGAGCGCCGCCGGGAAGCCATGAGAGGAGACGTCGCCCAGCATGACACCCACGCGATCCTGCGACAGCCGCACGAAGTCGTAGAAGTCACCACCCACGGTGAGCGCAGGGACGCAGCGTGCCGCCGCGTCCACGCCGGACCCGAGATGCTCCGGCGAGGGCAGCAGCTTGAGTTGCAGGCCATGCGCCAACTCCAGCTCGCGCCGCACCCGCTGCTGCGCCAGGTCGCGCTCCACCAGGCGCGCGTTCTCGATGGCGGCGCCGATCTGGCTCGCCACCGCGCCCACCAGCCGCCGCTCCCCCCCACTGAACACGTCGGTGCCCAGGCGGTCGGTCAGGTTGATGACCCCGATCGGCCGCGGCACGCCCTCGGGGGTGGGATAGATGATCGGATAGGAGAGGAACGCAGAGCCCTTGTACCCGCGGTCCGGACCGATGCCCGGGTTGGGATCGCTCACGCTCCGTGGATCGTACGCCACCGGCCGTCCCGACCGGAACACGCGGGCCGTGATCGACTCGCCATCGTCCACGGGGATGCTCGGGAGCACGTCAATGTCCGCGCCCAACGCAGCCACGGGCCGCAGCACGCCGCCCGTCTCGTCGTGCACGAAGATGGAGGCACGATGCGCCCCCACCACGTCGCTCACCTCCCGCAGGATCGTCTCGGCCGCCCGCTCGAGCCGGATGGTACGCCCCAGGATGCTGCTGATGGTGTACAGCAGCTCGGTCTCCTCGTAGCGGGAGGCGAGCTGCTTGGCGAGGTTCAGGGTGTCCTGCTCGCCGTCGATGAGCCGCGCCAGCAGCGGGCCCAACGTCCCGGACACCTCCGCCGGGTCCCGTTCGGGCTCGACGATCTCGAACCAGTACCCCTCCGTGTCGGGCACCGGCGCCAGCCACCGTTCCTCGTCGAGCGAGGTGACCACGCCATCCTGGTCCACTCGCACCGGGGGCGGCTCCACCCGACCCACGTCGAGCACGGGCCGCAGCCGGCCGCGGCCGTAGCGCCACAGCCGGAGTCGACACCCCGCCATCGCCCCGAGCGACTGGAGAATCCCGTCGAAGCGGTCTAGGCGCGGCGCATGATCATGCAGATGGCGTTTCCTCGGTCGTTGAAGTGCACCTCGTCCACCAGCTGGCGGATGAGGAAGAGCCCGCGGCCCTGATTGAGCTCGATGCGGT
>JBDGYO010000242.1:0-6406 GCA_039584015.1 Gemmatimonadota bacterium
GTTCTCGTCTCCCGCCCAGAACCCGAAGCTGATGACCTCGTGCGTGTAGGCGTCCTTGTCTGCGATTGTCCGGTCCGGACTCAGGGGCGGTTCCTTCTTGCCGGAGAACCGTGTTACCGCCAGGTCCATGTGGTGCCAGTAGAGGTGTACCGGGCAGGTCTTGCCGTAGAACCGTCCGCTGAACTCCTCGAACACTCCGTTCACCCACAGCATGATGCGCCAGTAGCGCTCGACGTACTCCCGCTGGTACGAGGCGTGCTCGGTGATCTCCGAGAAGGGCTTGGTCACCGGGAGATCGTATGGCTTGTCCAGTATGTGTGGATGAATGCCGCACCGCTCCAAGAGGTCGAACAGCCTCCGGTGAAACTCGGCGACACTCAAGCCCTGCTCGAGCGGGAACGCCTCCGACTCACCGCGACTCGTGACCAGCACCATCCGGTGCGCGAGGAGGTTGAGCGAGATCTCGAACGTTCCGAAGCCGTCGGCATAGGGAATGGAGTGCGTGGTTAGACCCGTTGGGCTGACGTAGAGCGTGGTGTTCCACCAGTGGTTCTTTCGCGGCATCATCTTCAGGCGGATCTTGCCGACGATCTGCGCGAAGAGATGCAACGTCGTCTTGCTGCCTTCCCAGGCGTCCAACGGCAGCTCCGGTAGCTGCGGTTCTTGGGTGCTCATGTCACCTACCTCGAATCGTAGTTCGGGCGCTGTCGGCGCCGCCCGGCAGTACACCGCGTAGACGGATCAGGTCTTCTTCAGCCGCTCCAGAAACACCTTCCTTGCCTGTGCGACCTTGGGCGCCACGATCGCCTGACAGTAGGGTTGGTCCGTGTTGCGGCGGTAGTAGTCCTGATGGTAGTCCTCGGCAGGGTAGAAGGTGTCGAGCGGCACCACTTCCGTGACGATCGGGTCGTCCCAGATGCCACGCTGGTCGAGTTCCGCAATCAATTCCTCAGCCGACTGGCGCTGCTCCTCATTGTGGTGATAGACCGCCGAGCGGTACTGCGTGCCGACGTCGGGACCCTGCCGGTTGGCGGTGGTCGGATCGTGTACGGTAAAGAACACCTCGAGCAGCTGCTGGAATGAAATGACCCTGGGGTCGAAGGTGACCTGGACCACCTCGGCGTGCCCCGACGCGCCCATGCACACCAGCTCGTATGATGGGTTGGGGACGTGCCCCCCGGCGTAGCCCGACACGACCCGCTCCACACCCATGAGCTCGAGGAACACCGCCTCGAGGCACCAGAAGCAGCCGCCGGCGAGCGTGGCGACCTCCTGCTCGGGTTCGGTCATGTCGCTGCGCTCCTCCTACGCGTGCGGCAGGCTCACACCGCCGTACGGCACGGCTGCGAGGTAGGCCATCTCGCGGTCCCAGGTGGTGAGGTCGTTCAGGGAGAGCTGATTGAGGTGCGTGTGCCCGCAGGCGCGGGCGAGGACCTTCATGAGGTCCACCGCCGCGTTCAGGAACCGCGCGAGCCGCTCGGCTCCCACTTGCACCGGAAGCCGCGACCGCAGATGCGGCTTTTGGGTGGCGATCCCCACGGGAGCGTTCGAGACCGCGACACCGTCTGCGCCCAAGGCCAGCGCCTTGGCGAAGTCGGCGGGCGTGCGCAGGCCACCGGTAATGATGAGCGTAACTTGCTCGGCGCCCGCGGCGTCGAGGTGGCGGCGCGCCCGCGCCAGGGCGGGAATCGTGGGCACCGAGATGTTGTCGCGGAAGATGAGCGGCGCGGCGCCGGTGGCCCCGCCGCGCCCGTCCAGGATGACGTAGTCCACCCCCACGTCGAGCGCGGCGTCGATGTCCTGCTCGATGTGCTGCGCCGAGAGTTTGAAGCCGATGGGTACACCGCCGGTGGCGTCGCGCACCTCCCCCGCGAAGAAACGGAAGTCGGCCGGCGTGGTCCAATCGGGGAAGCGCGCGGGGGAGACCGCGGACTTCCCCTCCTCGAGCCCTCGGACCTCGGCGATCTTGCCCTTCACCTTCTTGCCCGGGAGGTGTCCGCCCGTCCCCGTCTTGGCGGCCTGCCCGCCCTTGAAGTGCATGGCCTGCACCTTCTGGAGCTTGTCCGAACCCGAACCGAGCCGAGGCCAGCTCGTACAGGTAGCGCGAGTTCTCGGCCTGCTCCTCGGGGAGCATGCCACCCTCACCCGAGGCGATGCCGGTGCCGGCCAGCTCGGCGCCGCGCGCGAGCGCGACCTTCGCCTCCTCCGACAGGGCGCCGAAGCTCATGTCGGATACGAAGAGCGGGATGTCGAGCCGCAGCGGCTTCTTCGCCCCCGGTCCGATCGTGACGTCGCTTCCCACCTCCACCTCATCGAGCTGGGGCGGCGTGGCGAGCTGCGCGGTCACAAACTGGATCGTGTCCCAGCGTGGCAGCTCGGGGCCGGGGACCCCCATCGCCGCCACCGGACCGTGCGCGCCCTTCAGCCCCTGTGCTGCGAGCGTCTGGATCGCCTTGGTGTGCGGCTCCTCGGGGGTGCCGTGCACGTCCTGGTACGTGCCCTGGTAGGCATCTCGGTCGAATGGCTGCGGGTTCTCGCGCTCCCACGCGGTGATCTCGTCGGCATCGACCCAAACGCCGTCGTCCTCGACCCACGCAGAGAACTTGTGGAGCCGCTCAGCGTTGTTGTACTCGCTGACGCCGGTGCGGAACTGGAAATCCCACTGGTGCACGCCGCAGATCAGATTGTCGCCCTGGATGGAGCCGTCGGCCAGCAGTGCGCCACGGTGTAGGCAGCGGCCGTACAGCACCGAGACCTCATCCTCGTAGCGGATGATGACGAGGTCCACGTTGCCCACGAGGGCGTGAGCCGGCGCCCGGTCCTCGAGCGCGCTCCATTCGGCGATTCTCTGCTTCTGCATGTTTCTCCTCAACTGCAGCGGGGGTCGCGCGGTTCCGCGCACGGACACCGAGGCGATATGACTGCCCGGCCCGCCGCACAGTGAACAGCACCACGAGGGCGCCGAGGGCCTGCTGAAGTCAGAGAACTTCGCGGGGAGCTATGGGGTGCGTCAACCTGACGCGAGAGGGACTAGAATGGCAGCGACAGGCCGAGCTGCCAACGCGGTGCCGGCAGCCGGTGCAGGGCGGCTCGCGGAGCGAGCTCCACTTCCCGCCAGCGCTCCTTGCGGATCAGCAGCCCGACGCCGGCGCCAACGAGTGTGGGCGGCAGCGCGATGACGGCAAACGCCGTGAGCCACTCGTCCCCACCACAGATGGTATCGGAGCTGGAGCAGAACCCGGCCAGGAAGAGCAGCGAGGCGGTAGCACCGAGGCCGAAGCCGACGACGGCACCGGTCACGACCTTGGATCCCTCTCCTTCGCTCACCTCGATGCGCCTCACGCGGGCGAGCGGCAGAGTCAGATCGGGCGCGCCGTCCTCGAGGTCGAGCGTGACCGACTCGCTCGAGAACCGGACCAGCGATCCTACGTACGGGTCGAGGGAGGAGCGTGGGGCGGTCACCCTGATGCGGGTACCGGGCGACAATTGGTCGGCTTGCTGCGCTTGCAGCGCGCCGGGTGTGGCGAGCAGCAGGGCGGTGAGTGCTAGTGCAACGCCGCCCCGAGGTAGTATGGCCACAGCAGCAGTCCGAGAATGGCCTTGAAGAACCCGAGCTTGGCGAACCCCAGCGTGAACAGCCAGCCGATGAACCATACCGACCCCACCTGTCCTCCCGTCTCTGCTTTGGACATTCGAGCCTCCCTGAAGGTTGCCTACTGTGAGCCCTCGAACCGCGGCCAGATCTGCTGCAGCGTCTCCTCGGGTCCCCGCCCCACGAAAAACGTGAGGTTGCGTTGCTCGGCCACCATGTAGGGGTGGGTCCAGTACGCAGCAGAGTCCAGCGTGGTGAAGTGGTCCCCAATCTCGTCGCGCGAGAGCCCGACCAGGATCGTCGGGTCGCCCGGCTTGTCGCCGGGGCCGAAGAACCAATAGGTGCCGACGATGGCCACGGCCTTGGGCAGTCCGTGCCGCGGGCCGTAGAAGTCGATCGCGCCGGCCTCCCCGTAGTTACTCGTGAAGATCACTGCCTGCTCGCGGTCGGCCGGCGGTAGGCCATGGTACACACGGGCTACGGACTCTACGAACTCTTCCCACCCCAGCATGTCGGCGTAGTCCTGCGGTAGGCGCTCGATCTCGCCGATGTTGGTGGTACGAGCGCCCTCGACGCCAAGCGCGGTGACGTACGCCTCCATGCGTGGCGGCGGCAGTACGGGGAATCCAAGGGGCAGGATGAGCATGCCCCACGCCACGACGGCCGTGACGGCCCCCCAGCGTAGCACCGCCCCCCATCGGGGAATGCGCAGTCCCTCCAACACCACCGCGCCCGCCGCGAACAGCGTGGGGTGCACGGGACCCGCGTAGTACGGCTTGCCGCGCAACACCACGAGCAGGATCAGTGCCCAGAGACAGCTCCATCCGACCAGCCCGAAGGGGCGGAAGCGCTTGGACCCGACGAGCGTCGCGAGTCCGATCAACAGCACGATGCCGCCGGCAGGATTCCACAGCAGGTGATCGAGTACGAACTCGAGCGGCGTGACGCGAGCGAGCTGCGCGCTCCTGAGATCGCCCATCTGGTCGAAGATGGGAAAGCCCAACGCGATCTGGCCGATGATGCTGGGGCTGCCGATGACGAACGCCATGGCGCCGGCCAGCCATGGCCACGGGGTCCTGAGCGCGCGTCGGGCGGGCGTGACGGCCAGGGCCAGCAGCACGGCCAACCCGAACACCATGATGCTGTATTTGGAGAGCAGTCCCAGCCCGCTCGCGGCGCCGAACACCAACCACCAGCGCGGCTCGGGCTCCTTGCTCCACCGCACCAGGGCGTACAAGCCCAGCGTCCACCAGAATTGATCCAGCACCACCGGTTGGAACAGTGTGCCCGAGCGCATGAACAGGGGATTGCAGAGCACGCACAGCGCGGCGAGGCCCTGCGCGAAGCGCCCGCCGCCGAACTCCCGCGCGATCAGCGCGGCGAGCACCATCAGCGCCGTGCCGAACAGGGCTGGGAAGAAGCGGACCGCGAACACCGAGTCGCCCAGCAGGCCGCGCGCGACTTGGGACAGCATCGCGATGAACGGCGGAAAGTCCATGCGGAAGAGCCGGAGATGCTCTCCCATCGCCATGTAGAGAAACTCGTCGCGGTGGAACTCGAAGGGCCCCAGCGCGTTGGTGCCGAAGTGCAGCGCCAGCTTGACGGCGACGAGCGTACCGACGACGGCAAGCGCTACTGGCTGGCGCTGCACAGCCGTGCGTCTATTCCTTCTTCGGTGCCGGCTTGGAGCGTTTCACCACCGCGGCGCCGCCACCGGGAGCCAATGCCTCGCCCGCGGCCTCATCCACCGAACGCACGTGCAGGTCGCGCTGCGGGAACGGGATTTCGATGCCGGCCTCCACCACGGCGTTGTTGACGGCCAACTTGACCTCGCTCTCCACGAAGAACCAGCGATCGTAGTTGTTCGTCCAGAACCGCAGCTTGAAGTCGAGGGAGCATTCCCCGAACCCGGTGAACAGCACGTACGGCTCGGGGTGCTGCAGCGTGTCTTCGTGGCTATTGGCCTGCTCGAGCAGGATGTCCATGACCTGCTGCGGATCCGTGCCGTACGCCACGCCCACGTAGATCTCGATGCGACGCAACCGGTCGGACAGCGTCCAGTTGATCACCCGCCCCGAGATCAGATCTCCGTTAGGCACGATCACCTCTGCCCCCGCGAAGGTCCGGACCACGCTGGCGCGGATGCCGATCTGCTTGACGCTGCCCACCAGGTTTTCGATCTCGATCGTGTCCCCGATTTGAATGGGGCGCTCGAACAGGAGGATCAATCCCGAGATGAAGTTGTTGACGATGTTCTGGAGACCGAAGCCGATACCCACGCCGAGGGCACCGGCGAGGATCGTGAACTTGGTGAGGTCGAACCCCGCCGCGCCCGCCGCGAAGAAGAAGGCGAGCAGCAGGATGATGTAGTAGGCGGTGGTGGAGATCGTCTCCCGCATGCCGCGCGGGAGGGTCATCCGGCTGAGCACATCCTCCCGCAGCGTGAGCCGCGCGATGCGGGCGAACATCAGGCCGAGCCAGAGGGCCAGGAAGAAAGCCAGGATGTCGAGGAGCGAGATCTGCCAGCTGCCGAGCCCCCACTCCGCTGTGAGGATGGCGCCCAGCGTGTCTATGAAGGGGTCGTACAGCCGGAAGCTGCGTGTCGCGAAGGTGAGCCACGCAAAGACGCCGCCAAGATGGACCAGCGTCGTGGCCTTCTCCACGATCTCCTCGCCGTGGTCACGGATCACCCGCAGGGTGCGCAGCGTGTCCATGTGAATGGACGCGTGCAGCACCACGTCCACCGCCCTGACGCCGAGCAGCACGATGAGCCCGATCAGGGCGGCTGCGATCGTGCCGTCGGTCATGAGCTCC
>JBDGYO010000243.1:0-4453 GCA_039584015.1 Gemmatimonadota bacterium
TTCGAGGACGTGCCGGGCTTTCTGCCGGGCGTCGACCAGGAGCACGGCGGCATCATCAAGCAGGGCGCCAAGCTGCTCTACTCCTATGCCGAGGCCACCGTGCCGAAACTCACGGTGATCACTCGCAAGGCCTACGGCGGGGCGTACGACGTGATGAGCTCACGGCACGTGCGGGGTGATTTCAACGTCGGGTGGCCCACGGCCGAGATTGCGGTGATGGGACCCAAGGGGGCTGCGGAGATCCTGTTCAAGCGCGACCTCGCCGCGGCCGACGATCCCGAGGCCAAGCTGGACGATCTGGTAGCGGACTACCGCGAGAAGTTTGCCAATCCCTACCTGGCGGCGGCGCGCGGCTTCCTGGACGACGTGATCGACCCCCGCGAGACGCGGCCACGGCTCATCTCGGCGCTCCAGAGCTTGCTCACCAAGCGACAGAGCGTGCATCCGCGCAAGCACGGGAACATTCCGTTGTGACCGCCCGTCTGAATTGGCTCGATCGGGGACCCACCTGCGTGAGCTGCAGAGCCGACCCGGTTACTACAACCTCGCGACGCACGTGCAACGCGCTCTGAGGCTCGCTCCGGTGGGACCCCGACCTCACCAACGCCGATCGGGCAGTCCTTACCCGGCGCACTGACGGCCCCATGAAGCGCGTCCTGGTCGCCAACCGCGGGGAGATTGCCCTCCGCATCATCCGGGCCTGCCACGAACAGGATGTTGAAGCGGTCGCAGTCTACTCCGAGGCCGACCGGCTCACCCCCCACGTCAAGGCGGCGGACGCCGCCGTGGAGCTGGGTCCCGCCCCGGCCAGCGAGTCGTACCTGAGCGTCGAGCGGTTGCTCGAGGCGGCCCGCCGGACCGGCGCCGACGCGGTTCACCCGGGGTACGGATTTCTTGCTGAGCAGGCCCGCTTCGCGGAGGCCGTGGAGCAGGCGGGTCTCGCCTTCATCGGGCCGGCCGCGTCGGCAATTCGGGCCATGGGCGAGAAGACCGAGGCGAGGCGGCGCATGGCCAAGGCGGGTGTGCCCATCGTGCCCGGCACCACGGAGCCGTTGGCCGACGCGGACGCCGCGGTGCGCGCGGCGGAGGAGATCGGCTATCCGGTGCTCCTCAAGGCGGCGGCCGGCGGTGGTGGCAAGGGGATGCGCGTGGCGGCGACGGCCGAGGAGGCGCGCAAGGGATTCGCGCAGGCCGCGTCCGAGGCGAAGTCGGCGTTCGATGACGATGCGATCTACCTGGAGAAGTTCGTCGAGCGACCGCGCCACGTGGAGATCCAGGTGTTGGCCGACCGGTTTGGCAACACCATCCACTTGGGAGAGCGGGAGTGCTCGGTGCAGCGCCGGCACCAGAAGCTGATCGAGGAGTCGCCGTCGCCGGCAGTGGACCTCGACCTGCGGTTGCGCATGGGGGAGGCTGCGGTGAAGGCGGCGCAGGAAGTGGGGTACCTCAGTGCCGGGACGGTCGAATTCCTGCTCGACCCCCAGGGAAAGTTCTACTTCTTGGAGATGAACACCCGGCTCCAGGTCGAGCATCCCGTCACCGAGATGGTCTACGGGGTGGACATCGTGCGGGAGCAACTCCGCATCGCGGCCGGCGAGCCGATGACCTGTCCCAATCGGCCCATGCGCCCGCGCGGTCACGCCATCGAGTGCCGCCTCACCGCGGAAGATCCCTTCGCCAGCTTCCTGCCGGCCACCGGCCGGATCAGCTATCTCCACGCACCCTCCGGTCCGGGCGTGCGGTGGGACGCCGGTGTGGAGACGGGAAGCGAGGTCGAGATGTACTACGACTCGCTGCTGGGGAAGCTGATCGTTTGGGGGGAGAATCGGGAGCGCGCGGTCCGGCGCATGCGACGCGCGCTCGACGAGCTCGTCATAGTGGGAGTGCCGACGTCCCAGCCGTTCCATCGACGGGTGATGGACGAGGCCACCTTCCTGAGAGGCGAGTACGACATCGGCTACCTCGACCAGATAGGCGGTGCACTGCTCGCTCCCGAGTTGAGCGAGGAGGATCTGGAGCACATTGCCGTCGCGGCGGCCCTCGCCGAGGACGAGGCGCGGAGCGCCATGGTTCCGGTCGCCGAGGATGACGGGGCGGGGCAGAGCGAGAGCCCCTGGCTGCGCGTCTCCCGCCTCCGTGGGCTGCGATGAGCGCGGTCACCATCGAGCGCATCGCCGCCGGCGGCGACGGTGTGGGGCGGCTGGACGACGGCATGACCGTGTTCGTGCCGCGCACCGCGCCGGGAGACCTGGTGGAGCTCGAGATCGTGGAGCGCAAGCGCCGCTTTGCCCGGGCCCGCGTGCGCCAGCGGTCTGCATCGGGTGCGGAGCGGGTGGACCCGCGCTGCCGTCACTACACCGACGACGGCTGCGGCGGGTGTCAGCTGCAGCACCTCGCGCCGGCCGGGCAGCTCGAGGCCAAGCAGCGCATCGTGGGCGATGCGCTGCGTCGGATCGCGCGGCAGGAGGTCGACGATCCGGAGATCGTGCCCGCCCCGAGCGCGTGGCGCTACCGCACCCGGATCTCGCTGGCGGCACGCGGGCGGCAACTCGGGTTCCACCGGTTCGATGATCCGGGACGGGTGTTCGCGCTGGAGGACTGCCCCATCACGCGCGTGCGTGTGGTGCAGCTATGGGGCCGGTTGCGTCCTCATGGAGACTTGCTGCCCGCCACGCTGGATGGCGTGAAGCTGCGCGAGGACAGGGATGGGGGACTGCACGTAGTGGTTGGCACTACGGACGCGGCTCCCTGGGATGCGGCGCCGCTGCTGGCGGCACTCGACGAGCCGCGCTGCATGATCTGGTGGCGACCCGGTCGCGGTGTGCCGCGCGCGGTCGCGGGCCGGGAGCGGGGGTTTCCGGTGGTGGCCTTCGAGCAGGTCTACCCCGAGTTCGCGGAGCGCATTCGCCATGATGCCGTGGCCGCTCTGGGTCAGCTGGACGGTGCGGTGGCGTGGGACCTGTACGGCGGTGTGGGGGAGACCGCCGAGTTGCTTGCGGCGCGTGGCGCCCGCGTCTGGACGGTGGACGCGGACCGGCGCGCGGTGGAGTGGGGGAGGGAGCGGAAGGCGGTGCACGGGGCCGTCGAGCGGATCGCGGAACGGGTCGAGGAGGTGCTGCATCGATTGCCCGAGCCCGACGTGGTGATCGTGAACCCGCCGCGCGGCGGGATCGGGAAGCCGGTCGCGACTGCGCTCGACCAGTGGGCCGCAGGCCGCGGAGCGGCTCGGCTGAGCTACGTCTCGTGCGATCCGGCGACGCTGGCCCGCGACGTCGCGCGCATGCCGAACCTGCGGCTCGCGGCGGTCACGGCCTACGATTTGTTTCCGCAGACGAGCCACGTCGAGACCCTGGCGGTGCTGGAGGCGGCGTGAAGTACACGGTGACGGTGGGCAAGCGGACGATCCCGGTCGAGGTAAAGGGCGACTCGGTGCAGTTGGACGGGCGCCCCGTGCGTGCGGCCCTCGTCGGCATCCCCCAGACCCCGCTGCGACAGCTGGTAGTGAATGGCCGGGCCCGGACCTTTGCGATGGTACGCGGCGCGGATGGCTGGACGATTCAGGCCTCCGGACGGGACTGGCCAGTCGAAGTGCTGGACGAGCGCACGCAGGCCCTGCGGGAGCTCACGGGGGGGGGCGCGGGACATGCGGCCGGGGGCTTGATTCGCGCCCCGATGCCCGGGCTGGTGGTGCGCGTGGAGGTGGAGGTGGGCCAGCGGCTCGAGGAGGGCGCCGGTGTGGTGGTGCTTGAGGCGATGAAGATGGAGAACGAGATCACCACCCCGGGGCCGGGTGTGGTGCAGGCGGTGCTGGTCGAGGCGGGAGCGGCCGTCGAGAAGGGCGCACCGCTCGTGGAAGTGGCCCAAGCCGAGGCTTGACCACCGCCCATGGGGTCGCTAGCATTCGTGACTCTCTTAATTCGCACGTTTGCACGGGGTTACGAGGTTTCCGGGATCGATGAAGACGTACTCGCCAACAGCTGCTGAGCTCGACCACCGCTGGTTCGTGGTGGACGCCGAGGGCCTTGTGCTGGGGCGGCTCGCCAGCAAGGTGGCGCAGATCATTCGCGGCAAGCACAAGCCCACCTTCGCGCCGCACATGGACGGCGGGGACTACGTAGTCGTGGTCAACGCGGAGAAGGTGCGGCTCACCGGCAAGAAGATGGAGCAGAAGCAGTACTTCCGGCACACCGGATACATGGGACACGAGAAGTTCGTGCCGGTCGCGAAGATGCTGAAGGAGCATCCCGAGCGCGTGATCGAGAAGGCGGTGTTCGGCATGCTTCCCAAGGGGACCCTGGGACGACAGGTGCTGCGCAAGAAGCTCAAGGTCTACGCCGGTCCGGAGCACCCGCACCAGGGGCAGAGCCCCGCACCCCTCGACTTGAAGTAGGGACCTGGATATGTCGACTGCTGTTCAGCCGGAGCTTCGGTGGCACGCCGTCGGGCGTCGCAA
>JBDGYO010000244.1:0-4439 GCA_039584015.1 Gemmatimonadota bacterium
CCAGGAGCGCGACCACCACCCAGGGGATCTCCTCCCCCCGGAACGGGATCCCGCGGTCCCAGATGTACTCGGACGCGGTCGTGACGATTCTCTCGAGCAGTTCCATGCGTGTCTCTGGTGGGTGAAGGGTCACAAGATGGGTCCAGCGACGGCAGCGGGGCAAGGCCCAGGTTGGCGAGTGTGATTACATTGGTACGCGCATGGCATCAGCCAGGAAGTCTTCGGCGAAGAAGTCCACTCCGTCCCGCGGTGTCCGGGTTCCCGAGGCGCGGCGCCGGGCGGCGAAGCAGGTGCTCAAGTTGTTCGAGCCCGGGATGCGGGTGGCCCTCACCACCCACGTCAACGCCGACGGCGACGGGGCCGGGAGCGAGGTGGCCCTGTGGCACCTCCTCACGCGGCGCGGCATCCGCGCGGCGATCACCAATCCCACGCCATTCCCCGAGCGGTTCGGCTTCCTGTTGGACACGGCGTCCGGCGCCGACAAGTCGTCCGCGGGCGTCAGGCATCTGGAGCGGGCCGATGCCGTCGTGGTGCTCGACATCGCCGACCTCGACCGTTTGGGGCACCTGGCGCGTGTGGTGGAGAAGGTGAAGGTGCCGGTAGCCTGCATCGACCACCACGTGAGCGACGGCACCCTCCCTTCCGGCCCGCGGCTGGTGGACGCGGCGGCGTGCGCCACCGGCGAGCTGGTGTATGACTTGGCCCGGTCGGCCCGCTGGGAGCTCACGACCGAGGCAGCGCGCGCCCTCTACGTCGCGGTGTTGACCGACACCGGCGGGTTCCGCTTCAGCAACACGTCACCCCGTACGCTCCAGATCGCGGCCCACCTGCTGGAAGGGGGGCTGGACGCGGAGCAGATCTATCGTGAGATCTACGCGTCCGAGCCAGAGGGGAAGATCCGGTTGTTGGGCGAGGTGCTCGAGACCCTCGTGGTCGAGCAGGAGCACCAGTTGGCGTGGGTGACGGTGCCGCCGGGCGCCATGAAGCGGCACGGCATCGAGGCGTCCGACCTGGATGGCATCGTGGAGTTCGCGCGGGCCGTACGCGGCGTACACCTCGCCATTCTGTTCCGCGAGCTCGCCAGCGGTCGCATCAAGGTGTCGTTCCGCTCGGTCGGCGATGTGGACGTGGCCCGCATGGCGGAGTCGTTTGGCGGGGGCGGCCACCGCAGAGCAGCCGGCGCCTCGCTCGAAGGCACGCTGGACGAGGTGCAGGCCCGCGTGCTCGCCGCGGCGCGTTCGGTTGCTCGGTCCTGACGACCCGTCTATCATTCCTCGACCATGTCCAGGAAACTCGATGCGCTCGTCGCGGGCGCGCTGACCAACGTCCGTAATCCTCGTGTGGACAATGACGTGATCTCGGCGGGGATGGTGCAGGACCTGGCCATCGACAAGCAGGGAGGCGTCGCGTTCACGTTCCTGCTCACGCAGGACGACCCCGCGAGTCTGGTGCGGGAGGCGCGCAAGGCGGTGCAGGCGGTGGAAGGCGTGACGGACGTGAAGATCGAGGTCCTGGAGCCTGCCAAGGGTGGCGCAGCGACCCCCCCTCCTGCTGCGGCTCCCGGAACGGCGCCGGCCGCTGCGGCTCCGTCGCAGGCGGTGGAGATTCCTGCGCTCGGCTCGGTCATCGCGGTGTCCAGCGGCAAGGGGGGCGTTGGGAAGTCCACCGTCGCCGCCAACCTCGCGGCAGAGTTGGCACGCGCGGGTCACCGGGTCGGCATCATGGACGCCGATATCTACGGTCCCAACATCCCGCGCCTGTTCGGAATCGATGAGCGCCCGCCGGTGCGCGAACAGCGCATTCTGCCGCTCGAGAAGTACGGCGTGAAGCTCATCTCGCTCGGCTTTCTGGTCGAGCGGGACATGCCCGCGATCTGGCGGGGGCCAATCGTCACCAAGATCATCCACCAGTTCCTGCGGGACGTGGAGTGGGGCGAGTTGGACTACTTCCTGGTGGATCTGCCGCCCGGAACGGGTGATGCGCAGCTGTCCCTCGCGCAGGCCGTGTTCATGAAGGGCGGGATCATCGTCACCACGCCGCAGGAGATGGCGGCCGGCGATGCGCTACGAGGCGCCAAGATGTTCGAGCGCGTAGGCGTACCGGTGCTCGGTGTGGTGGAGAACATGAGCTACTTCGAGTGCCCGCACTGCGGCGACCGTAGCGAGGTGTTCTCGGGCGGCGGCGGACAGCGCCTCGCAGAGGAGCTGGAGGTTCCGCTCCTGGGCCAGATTCCCCTGCAACCCGGAATGACGGCGGAGCAGGACGAGGGGAAGCCAGTGGTGGTCGGGAAGCCCGACTCACCGGCGGGCAAGGCCCTGGCCGCGATCGCCAAGAAAGTGGCCGAACGGGCCGGCGGGAGGAGCATCTCGCTGCCCGTGATAACCGGCTAGGCGGCCCCACCGGCGACGCCGCAGCGTCCCGCGGGCATCCGGAGGCCCGATGCCGCAACTCATCACCCTCCTCACCGATTTCGGCCAGAGCGACAGCTACGTCGCCGAGGTGAAGGGTGCCGTGCTCTCCGCCGCTCCGGGCGCCACGCTCATCGACATCAGCCACGACGTTCCCCTGGGCAGCGTCGTGGCCGCCCAATACCTCCTCGCACGCACCTGGCACCGCTACCCGCCGGGGACGGTGCACCTGGCCGTGGTCGACCCCGGGGTCGGCACCGCCCGGCGGGCGCTCGCGGCGAGCACCCAGGGCCATCACTTCGTGGCGCCGGACAACGGACTGCTCACGCCGGTGCTCGAGGCCGCGACCGTGGTCGAACTTGCCATCCCGACTGACGCCTCGGCCACATTTCATGGGCGGGACGTCTTTGCACCAGCGGCGGCCCGCCTCGCCCTGGGAGACGACCTGTCGCGCCTCGGGCCGCCGGTCACCGATCCGCTGCACTCCCCGCTCCCGGGTCCCGGGGAGGACCGGGGCGGGGTGGTGGGTGAGGTCGTGTACATCGACCGCTTTGGGACCCTGATCACCAACATCCCGGCCACGGCCATCGAGGGAGCCGGCCTCATCACGATCGGCGGCGAGTTCAGCGCGCCCGTGGGGCGCACGTTCAGGGACGTGGAGCTCGGTGCGCTGGTGGCGTTTGGCGGGTCGGGTGGAACGGTCGAGATCGCGGCCCGTGAGCGCTCGGCGGCGCAGGCGCTGGGAGTGGGTGTGGGAGCGGAAGTGCGGGTGGGGGCGACTGATACGCGGGGTGAGGTCGGGGGCTAGAAGCCTCCCTCGACCCACTCCACGTTCACGTCACCCAGCGCCGCCTTGATGTCGAGGCGGAGCCTCTGCTCGGCGCCGTCGTAGTCGTGGCTGAGGTAGCGGGAGCCGTGCTTCACGAAGCCCGATGCCTCGAAGCCAGCGAAGATGCGGTCGATGTCCACCTCGACGCCGAGGCCGATCGGCAGGCGCAGGTTCACCTCACCAACACCCATCACGATGCTCGCGCGGGTGTTCACCGTGCCGTCCCACTCGCCGGTGAAGTCCAGGGTGATGTCGCCCGCCCCGCCGGCCACCTCGATGACCCGGCAGCGCGCGTTGCCGAGCTGCTCCAGGGTGAAGTCGGCGGCGGCGGCACCCACCTCGAGACGATCGCACACGATGGGGTTGGGCTCATCGAACGAGATCACACTCTCGCTCGCGCCGGTCTTGATCTCGGCCCATTCGAGTGGGATGCCACCCAGTTCGATTTCCGCATTGGCCGCACCGAACTTGAGCTCGAGCGTAGTGGGCACCGAGCGGGAGAGCCCGACCGTCAGGTACTGTTCGGTGTCGTCGTAGTCGAGGTCGAGACCGCTCTCGACCTCCGGGATCACACCCAGGTCCAGGCGGCCCCGCCTGGCGTCATACTCGATGCGCGGCTCGAAGTACTCGGCGTCGTACAGAATGTCCGTGTGGTACAGTGCATTGCCGTCGGTGGGATGCAGGCGGAAGGTGCCGACCGCGAACTCGACCTCCACGCGCAGTCGCTCCTCGCCGTGCACCCGGCGCGAGCCGGAAACCGACTGCCAGGTCTGCCCCGCAGCGAAGCTGGGCAGGAGTAGCAGCGCTCCCGCCGTGGTGATTGGAAGGAGACGTCGGAGGCTCATGTGCCGGAGCGCGGAACGCGCCCGCGATGCCGCTCTCCCGACACCGTATCAGAGGTCCAGAACTGCTCGTCCGTGAGCGCGAGATCGAGGCGCCGCACGAACGTGCCCTTGACGCCGCCCCGCGTGAGGATCGTGGCGCCAAATCCGGCGGTGGCGAGTACCCAGGTGATCGTCGCCGCGCTCACCACGGCGATCGGTCCGGCCACGGCCACGCGCCCGAGCAACACGGCGGGGAGCCAGATGGCCATCAGGCCCAGCAGCCCGTACACGATGTAGCGGTAGGTCCCCCACGTCTGGACCGCCTCGCCCCGCGCCATCTTGCGGCGCAGGTAGATCTCGCCGACCGTGCGCGCGACG
>JBDGYO010000245.1:0-5661 GCA_039584015.1 Gemmatimonadota bacterium
ATCTGTTCCGCGGGCCCCGGCCGTCCACCGAGGACGGCATCGAGCGCGGCGCGCAAATCGGCGCCGGTCACCGGCACGTCGTTCCCGGGGCGGCTCGGGTCGAGCTGCCCACGATAGGCGAGCTTCCCGTCCCCGTCGAACAGGAAGAAATCGGGCGTGCAGGCCGCCTTGAACGCCTTCGCCACCTCCTGCGCCTCGTCGAACAGGAACGGGAACGCCCAACCCTCAGCGGTCGCCAGCGCCTTCATCTGCTCCGGGCTGTCGTCGGGGTGCTTCGCCACGTCGTTCGAGTTGATGGCGACGATCCCGACGCCGCGCGATACGTAGTCCGCGCCCAATCGCGTCAGCTCGTCCTTCACGTGCTTCACGAACGGACAGTGATTGCAGATGAACATCACGAGCAGGGGCTGCTTCCCCTCGTAGTCCTGCGGCGTCACCGTGCTCCCGTCCACCGCGTTGGGCAGCGCAAACTCGGGAATCGGTGTCCCCAGCTCCAGCATCGTGGATGGCGTAGCGACCATGATCTCCTCCTCGAGACAGGGATTGTACCAGCACCACCGGGGCTGGCGGAACCCCGGGGCCGCGCTTGACCGCTTCCCGGGGGAGCGGCACTATCCACGGACTCGGGAGGATCTCCACCAGTGACAGATCGCATGCGTGAGGTGCCGGTGATCAAGCGGGTCGGCGACGCCGCCGAGCGCATGCCCGACGCCGTCGCGGCGGAGGAGCCGCTGGAGATCCGGTTGGGCGACACCCCCTTCGCGGTCGTGATGCGCACGCCGGGGGACGACCACGACCTCGTGACCGGCTTCCTGCTGACCGAGGGGATCCTCCTGAGCCCCGACGAGATCGCCGCGCTGGCGCCGGCCGACGATCCGGAGAACGCGCGCATCTCGGTGCGGTTTCGCGAGGGTGTCGAGGTCGATCCCACGCGCTTCCAGCGCAACCTGTTCATGTCCAGTTCCTGCGGGGTGTGCGGCAAAGCCTCCATCGAGGCGGTGCAGCTGTTCGCCAAGCCGACGCGGCAGTTCTCGGTGCGCCGCACGACCGTTGCCGGCCTCACCGACCAGTTGCGGGCACGGCAGCCGACCTTCGATGCCACGGGCGGCCTGCACGCGGCGGGGCTGTTCGACCTGGAGGGCAATGCCCTGGCGGTGCGCGAGGATGTGGGACGACACAACGCCGTGGACAAGGCGACCGGCGCAACCGCGATGACGCGGTGGCCGCTGCCTCTATCGCTCCTCGTGGTCTCCGGTCGCCAGAGCTTCGAGATCGTGCAGAAGGCGGCCGTTGTCGGGGTCGGTGGCGTGGTCGGGGTGTCGGCGCCCTCCTCGCTCGCGGTCGAGCTCGCAGAGAGCCTGGGCATGTTGCTCGTCGGTTTCTCACGAGCCGGGACGTTCAACGTCTACGCTGGCGACGACCGCCTGGTTGACTAGTCCAACCCTCCCGCAGCGACGGCGCCCGGGTCGCACTCCGACGGTCCCCGGCGCACTTTTCCTCCACGCTAGCGACATACCACGGAAATGCTAGTTTTTCTATAGGAATTACCCAGCAATGGCCAACCCCACGACACGAGACCTGATCGAGCGCTGGAGCGATCAGCCCGCGCCGCTCTTACCGCTGCTGCACGCGGTGCACGAGCGCGACGGGTATCTCTCGGACAACGCGCTGCGCGACGTCGCCAAGGGGCTCCGCATCCCGCTGGCGGAGCTGTTCGGGGACGTCACGTTCTACCACCACTTTGCCAGAGAGCCACGCGGTCATGCGGCACCCCGTGTGTGCACGGGCCCCGTATGCCGTCGCAAGGGCGGGCTCGAGTTGCTCGAGGCCCTGGCGCAACAGGGTGCGACCCCCATGCCGTGCGCCGGGCGCTGCGACGAGCCGGTGCCGGTGCTGGAGGGCGACACTCTCCGGGTCGGGACCAGCGTTGACGCGCTGGCCGAGCGGCCGTCACCGCTGCCTCCGCCGAACCCCGGCGGGGTGGAGGAGTGCGTGTTCTCGGCGATCCGAGAGCCGGGCCGCAACACCATCGCGGGATACCAACAGAGCGGCGGATACCAGGCCCTGCAGCGCGCCGTCAACGAGCTCGAGGCTTCGCAGGTGGTCGACGTGATCACCGAGTCCCAGCTGGCGGGGCGCGGGGGCGCGGGGTTCCCCACTGGGGTCAAGTGGAAGGCGGTGGCCGACGCGTCCGCCGGGCCGAAGACGATCGTGTGCAATGCCGATGAAGGCGAGCCCGGGTGCTTCAAGGATCGCGCGATCCTGGACTACGATCCCCACGCGGTGATCGAGGGGATGGCACTGGCGGCGTATGCGACCGGAGCCACCCGGGGGTTCATCTATCTGCGGTACGAGTACCCACACACCTTCGCGACGCTGGAGCGCGCCATTGCCGAGGCAGAAGCGGCGGGGCTCCTGGGAGACGGCATCTTCGGCGCGGACTTCGGCCTGCGTCTCTTCGTGCGCCGCGGCGCGGGCGCGTACATCTGCGGCGAAGAGGGATCGTTGCTCAACAGCCTTGAGGGAAAGCACCCCTTCCCGCGCAATCGCCCGCCGTTCCCCGTCACGCACGGGTACGAAGACTTGCCCACCGTGGTGAACAACGTGGAGACGCTCGCTGCCGCGGCCCACATCGTGCGGAACGGGGCGGCGTGGTACCAGGGACTCGGCACCGGTAGCCAGGCGGGCACCAAGGTCATCAGTCTCTCGGGCGACGTCGAGCGGCCGGGGAACTACGAGGTGCCGCTCGGCCTACCACTGAAGACGCTGCTGCACGAGTGGGCCGGCGGTCCCCCCGAGGGCCGCGCGATCCAGGCGGTCACCATGGCGGGACTGTCGGGCGGGTTCCTCGCCGGCGACGACCTGGATGTCACGCTGGATGAGCCGAGCATCCGCTCGAGAGGCTCGTTCCTCGGTGCCGGCGGCATCATGGTGTTCGACGACAGCCGCGACATGATCGCGGTCGCGCGGGAGGCGATGTCGTTCTTCGCTCACGAATCGTGCGGCAAGTGCTTCCCGTGTCGTATCGGGACCCAGCGGCTCACGGAGCGCCTCGCGGGTGAGGCCGGCCCCAGCGAGCTCTCGGCGTGGATCGACGAGGTGTCCGACCTGGGGCACACCATGAAGGCGGTGAGCGCCTGCGGCCTGGGGCTCGCGGCGCCACTCATCACAGAGAGTCTGCTCAAGTACTTCCCGGAGCGCGTCGCACAGCACGTGCAGGCGTGAGGATCGAGTCATGATCGCTACCGAGAAAGACCTGAAGACGCATACGATGACACTCGACGGTGAAGCGGTGAGCTTCTCCGACGGCGAGACGATCTACGAGGTCGCGCAGCGGGTCAAGACGGACATACCCACCCTCTGCTACGACGAGCGGCTCGAGGCGTTCGGCGGCTGCCGGCTCTGCGTCGTGGAGGTCGAGGGCCAACGCCTACCGGTTGCCTCGTGCACCACGAAGGCCACCCCGGGCATGGTCGTGCGCACCAGCACCGCGACCATCGAGAAGCATCGCAAGACCCTGGTCGAGATGGTGGCCTCCGAGAACCGCGAGATCGACGTAGACCCGCTGCGGGGCTACGCCTCCCAAGAGCTGACCACGCTGGTGGATCGCTACGACGCCCGTGACGGCCGGTTCGGGGGCAAGCAGTCGGGCACGACCCGGGAGGACGACGACAATCCGTTCATCCACCGGGATTACGACCTCTGCATCTCGTGCTACCGCTGCGTGCGGGTCTGTGCCGAGCAGGAGGGCGACCACGCCATCAGCGTGATGAACCGGGGGTTCGGCACGCAGATCACGGTGGAGTTCGAGGGGTTCCTCAAGGACTCCGCCTGCACCTTCTGCGGCCAATGCGTCCAGACTTGCCCCACGGGCGCGCTCGCCGACCGCAAGGCGACCCGCTTCGCGGAGCTCCCCGGCGAGATCGAGAAGACGCGCACCATCTGTCCGTACTGCGGCGTGGGATGCTCGGTCGACGTGCTCACCAAGAACGACACGATGGTGGGCATCCAGCCAGCCATGGATGGGCCCGCCAATTACGGCGCGTTGTGCGTGAAGGGGCAGTTCGCGTACGACTTCGTGCAGCACCCCGACCGGCTCAAGATGCCACTGGTGCGCGGCGACGACGGCGCGTTGCACGAGGCCGACTGGGACACTGCCCTCGATCGGGCAGCGGATGGCCTGCGGCGCGTGGTGGACCAGCACGGCCGCCACGCCGTGTACGCCGTGGCATCGGGGCGCGCCCCCAGCGAGGCGGCCTACGCGATTCAGAAGCTCATGCGCGCGGGGTGGGGCACCAATCACATCGACAACTGTAGCCGTGCGTGACACGCCCCCACGGTTGCCGGTCTGGCAGCCCAGATTGGACGGGGAGCGATGTCCAACCCGCTGGCCGACATGGAGAAGCCCGACGTCATCTTCCGTGGGCTCCGACGTGGCCCTGCTGCTCGGCATGGCGCACGTGATCCAGCGCGAGGGCCTGGTCGATCCGCAGTTCATTGCCGACCGCACCAAGGAGAGCGAGGCCTTCCTCGAGCACGTGAAGCAGTTCCCACCCGAGTGGGCTGAGCAGATCACGGGTGTACCGGCCAAGGACATCGAGACCGCGGCGCTGTGGTACGGCCGTACGGACAGGGGCGCGATCTACTACACGTTGGGCGTCACCGAGCACATCTGCGGCGTCGACAACGTGCAGTCCCTGGGCAATCTGGCGCTGATGACGGGACACGTCGGGCGCGAAGGCACCGGCATCAATCCGATGCGGGGCCAGAACAACATTCAGGGCGCAGGAGACAGCGGGGCGTTGCCCAACAACTACGCCGGCTTCCAGCCGGTCACCGACCCCGAGAGCCAGAAGAAGTTCGAGAAGCTCTACGGGAGGAAGATCGATCTCGAGAAGGGACCCACCAAGGTCACGGCGCTGGAGATGGCCGGCGACCAGATCCGCGCCATGCTGATCGCCGGCGAGAACACGGTAGTCACCGACCCGGATCGGCACCACTGCGAGCGCGCGCTGAAGGCACTCGATCACCTGATCGTGATCGACATCTTCATGACCGAGACCGCCGAGCTCGCCGACGTCGTGTTCCCCGCCACCGCCTGGGGAGAAACCGACGGGGTCCAGGTCAACACGGAACGCCGCGTGCAGCGCATCCGCAAAGCGGTGGAGCCCCCGGGCCAGGCGAAGCCCGACTGGTGGATCATTGGCGAGCTGGCGAAGCGGCTCGGCTTCCCGGGATTCGACTATCCCTCGGCCAAGGAAGTGTTCAACGAGCTGTGCAGCGTGTCGCCGATCTACTTCGGCCTGGACTGGGACCGCATCGACCGGGGCGAGTACCAGTGGCCGGTGCCCGAGCAGGGCCACCCGGGCACGCCGCGGCTGCACGAGCGGGAGTTCCCCAGCGGCCGGGGACTGTTCAGGATCATCGACTACCGCGACCCGGCTGAGACGATCAGCGAGGAGTATCCCGTCTGGCTCACCACCGGCCGGCGTCTCGAGTCGTACCACACGCGCACCCAGACCGGCCGCTCCGCGGGCATCGACTACCTGCTGCCCGAGGAGACCCTCGAGGTGCATCCGGAGGACGCCGAGGTGTGGGGCCTCACCGACGGCGGCTGGGCCGAGATGTCGAGCCCGCGCGGCTGCATCACGATCAAGGTGA
>JBDGYO010000246.1:0-4382 GCA_039584015.1 Gemmatimonadota bacterium
GGTCTTTCTTTTGCTCAACAAGACGCTGAATCTGATTATCATTGGGGATACAGCTCAGGCCCAACAGCTTCTGATGTTGATGGTTTCGTTTATTCAGACGATGGATTAAATTGGACACAACATTGGGATTTTCAAGGAAGTTGGTCTGGAAGATACGGTGCATGGGCAATTGCATGGCGATCATTTAGCGGTGATTTCTAATGGCTAGTGTGTTGTGGGAAACGGATGATTCATTTGCTACCATGTTCATTATATGGTCAGGTGCTGCTACTCCTTGGAGAACATACCTGTATGCAGATTATCAATATGTATATATATCACAAGCACCATCTATTACACGTCTGAAATATGGAATGGGTAGTGGTGTTTCAATGGAAGCCCGTGATGTAACAGATGTAATGCCAGCGGGGAGTGGAAATCTTGTACCATATGTGATGACACATCATTTGAACCTATGGGGAGACTATTTCTACACAGTGGCTTTAGAAGCACCTATAGTAGAGACAGCTTCTGGGGGAAGAGTACATCACAGTTATTACCCAGAAACAACAGATTCTTGGGAGAGCTATGACCAAACATTCGGAAGAGTGGTGGATGTAGAATTTCCAAATTACTTGGAAGATTTGAGAGTATGTGTAGGAGTTTCAACATCAGGATTTGTAAGAGTATTACCAGTATCACCAAGCGGTGTTTGGTTAGATGGTTCATACTGGACAGACTGGAGTGCTATGGATAATTCAGCAGTAGTGACGGACTTAGAAGCGAGATGGATGTATTAATATGCCTGTAATTCTAAACCTTGAAGACAAAATCATAGGCCTTATTCGAAACGAACGCTACAAGTGGTTTACAACCGGTGTAAACCTAGGTGGTGTTACAGGGGCTAGTGGTGGTACTGGTGGCCCTCTTGGTGGTTTTGTAGGTCAATTGATTCAATCAAAAGTTACCTATGATACTTCCGAAGCGGAGTCTCTAACTGTACCAGTTAGTGGTTCGTCTTTGGTTCACAACCTGAATAGAATTAGATACCGCATTGCCACGCTTGAAAGCGGTGGTGGTATTTCATACATCACTGTAAAAGATGAAGGAATAGATCAGGGTAATGTAACTATCCTTGACTTCAAGGGTACAGGAGTTACAGCTACTGTCTCTGGAAGTACAGCTACAATTACTGTTTCAGGTGGTGGTGGTGTTGCATCATATCTTGATGATCTTCTTGATGTCACAGTTATTACGCCTAGTGGTGGTGATGTACTATACTATGATTCTGTAACATCTGGCTGGATAAATCAACCATCATCAATCTTTGCTGCTTCAGGACACTTTCACACAGAAGCTCATATTACTGATCTAGAGCACGATGCTGTAAAATTACAAGGAAGGGATATAGCGACTACTGCTCCTACAGCAGGACAGTCATTGGCATGGAATCAAGTAGCAACACAATGGGAACCAACAACTATCTCAGGAGCCGCTACAGTTCTTGAATATGCAGTTTATTTTGAGGACTTGAGTACACAGGTACCTGGTAGTGGTTTTGATCTAACTTATCCACCGGTAACTAATACATTACAAGTTCACGTAAACGGTTTACTACAACAGCCAGATAATTACTACATGGCTGATAGTGATACCTTCATATTAGAATTCACTACAGTAAGCGGTGAAGAAGTATTAGCTCAGTATATAAGAGAGCAGGGAACCTTTGGTATAGATGTCTATGATGATAGTGTACTAGAGGGAACTGCCCTATCTGAGTTAGATTTTATTGGTGGTAACGTAACAGTAAGTGGTATTAGAGCCACGATTACCATTTCTGGTGGTGGCGCTGGACATGATGAAGTAACTGTAGTTGACACGTCTTCATTGAACTTGGAACTTACAGAACAAGCCCTTAGTGGTTACGTAATTCCAGGTGGTGTGGATCACGACCAATTACTAAATTTTGCATCAAATGAACACTTCACTGAAGCGTCAATTGACCATCTCAATATTCAGAATATTGGAAGCAACGCTCATACAGCTATTGATGCTCATATTGCTAGTGGTTATATACACACCCCATCTGGACACATTCATGACGAAAGATACTACACTGAAAGTGAAGTAGATGGGCTATTACACAGTGAAGTAACTGTAGCTGACACAGCTAGCCTTAACCTGGAATTAACGGGGCAGGCTCTAAGTGGATATGTAATTCCTGGCGGAATAAGTCATACAGATATAGCAGATATTGGAACAAACGCTCACTCAGTAATTGATTCGCACATAGCGGACACAAGTATTCACTTTGATGAATTGGGTGAGTTAAGTAATGTTTCAGCAGCATCTCCAGACACAAATGACTCACTTGTGTGGACAGGAAGTATATGGGCACCATTAGCTATAAGCGGTGGAGCAAGCGGACAAGCATATATTCTTGAAGACCTAACAAATCAAGTACCAGATGCTGGCGACGATTTCTGGTTGGCTAACACACTTATGAGTGGTAGCTTAAGGGTCTACTATAATGGTTTGCTTCAACAACCTACTAATTATGCTGAAACATCTGCCAGTGGTTTTCATACATACTTCTCTCCTGTAACCAATGATGAATTGTTTGCAGAATATTTAGTAAATGATTTAAGTGGTTCTGCGGTTGTTGGTACAATACAAGTAGAAGAAGACGACTCTGTTATACAACAACGTGTAGCTATCTTGAACTTTGAAGGTAGTGGTCTAGAGAGTGTCGTAGATGAAGGAAGTAACAAAGTAACTGTAACAGTAAGCGGTGGTGGGGTGGCTGATCACGGAGCATTAACCGGATTAGCTGATGATGACCACCCGCAGTATGCTACTTCAGGGCATTTACATGACAGTAGATACTATACAGAAACTGAGATTGATGTATGGAAGCACGATGCTGTAACTATATCTGACACAGCTAGCCTGAATCTGGAATTGACAGATCAAGCTTTGAGTGGATATGTAATAGAAGCTGGGGTTGACCACGATCAATTACTAAACTTTGCTTCAAATGAGCATTTCACTGAGGCCTCAATTGATCACACCAATATCCTGAATATTGGAACTACTAGCCACGATGATATTGATGCTCACATTGCAAGCGGATATATTCACACACCTTCTGGACACTTGCACGATAATAGATACTACACAGAAACAGAAATTGATGTATGGAAACACGACGCTGCATCTGTAGTAGATACATCAAGTATAAATCTAGAGCTGACAGGACAAGCTGTTAGTGGGTATGTAATTCCAGGTGGCGTAGACCATGACCAACTGCTGAACTTTACATCTAACGAGCACTTTACAGAAGGGTCTATAGATCATACTAATATTCAAAATATCGGTACAAATTCACATGACGTGATAGATGCCCACTTAGCAAGTGGAAGTATTCACTTTACAGAGGGAAGTATCAGCCATCTAAATATTCAAGATATTGGTACAAATGCACACTCAGCGATAGATACTCATATTGCAGACACAAGCATTCATTTTGATGAATTGGCAGAGTTAAGTAATGTTTCCGCAGCGGCTCCCGATGTAAATGATTCGCTTGTATGGACGGGAAGTGTATGGGCACCGGTTGCTATTAGTGGTGGTGCTGGAGTAGGACAGGCGTACATTTTAGAAGACTTGACAAATCAAGTACCAGACACTGGTGATGATTTCTGGCTAGCCAATACAATTATGAGTGGTAGTCTGAGAGTTTACTATAATGGACTAATCCAACAACCTACGAATTACGCAGAAACATCAGCAAGTGGTTTCCACACATATTTTTCACCTGTAACTAATGATGAGCTATTTGCTCAATATCTAGTAGACGATCTAAGTGGTTCAGCCGTAGTTGGAACTATTCAGGTAGAAGAAGATGATTCCGTAATACAACAACGTGTTGCCATACTCAATTTTGAGGGTGTACAGAGTGTTGTAGACGAGGGAAGCAATAAAGTTACGGTCACAATCAGTGGTGGCGCTGGAGGACATGACCCAGTAACTATATCTGATACAGCTAGTGTTGATTTGTCTTTGACTGGACAACTAATAAGTGCTACAGTTCTTCCTGCTGGTGTGGATCATGGCACTCTTGGAGGAATAACGGATGACGACCACACTCAATATGGTCATCTAAGTCAGGCCGAATCTGTTTTAGGACAGTGGAATTTCCACAGTAATCTTGAACAAAGAGGTTATTATGGCGATACTACGTACGTAAGAACTACAATTAGTGGTGGATTATACCATGTAACTGATTCATCAACTGGATTTGATAGTACTGCTGTACTACGTGGAAATGTAGTAAATATTCAAGGAAATGCCGGTCAAGAGCTGCTGGAACTTGATCCCTCAGAAGCTACCTTTAATGATCC
>JBDGYO010000012.1:0-16798 GCA_039584015.1 Gemmatimonadota bacterium
TGGCAGAAGCTGCGCTCGCTCACGTCGCCGTCCCAGTCCACGGAGTACCCGCGCTCCAGGGCGTGATCGATGACGCCCATGAGCTCGTCGAGGGGCACGTTGTAGCTCTCGTTCTGCGCCCAGTTGTCCGGCACTTCCACCGCGAACCAGTCGTAGAACGGGTGGTGGCTGAACGAGGTGAGCTCCACATAGTCGTCCACGCGCAGGCCCAGCTCGTCCGCGAATGAGCGTGGCGTGTAGGTTCTCCCGCCGTAGACGAACTCAGTCGGCACCTCGCCCAGATAGGCGTCCAGAATCCCGCCGACGGCGTCGGGCCATACCGGACTGAGCTCGCGGCGCTTCACCAGTGCATCGGCGGCCGCCCGGACCAGCGCGATGAGCTCGCCGTGGTCGTGGCGGTCGGCCCCGTAGCGCCGACCCGGATACACTGACTCCGGCACCGCACCGTACTCCCGCACGGCCCGGAACACGTCGCCGCCGAGACTGCCCTCACCCAGCGCCGCGTTGCCGTGCAGCCGCACGTAGTTCTGCACCTTCTGCGGATACGTCATGCGCACGAAGAACATCTCGGAAAGATCCACCGGCTCCTTCCCCATGCGGAGTAGCTCCGTCTCCATGAACGACGACGATGCGAAGCTCCAGCAGGTACCGGTGCGTGCCTGATCCTTGACCGGCGTCGTGCGTACCTCCGTGACGACCTCGAAGTGGAAGTCGTCCTGTGCGGCCGCAGCGCTCGGTAGCAAGAGTGATGTAATGAGAGCAACGATTATCCCGCGCGTCATACCCCGCCTCCCGTGATGAACCCTGGAGGGAACCCTGCAGTGGGGCCGACCCATCGGTCCCAAAGTCAATCTACGCGCCCGGCTGCGGCACCGCCTCTCCCCCCGGTGCGGCTCCCGGCGACAACCGGCCGGGCCGGCTAGAACGCCTCGCCGATGCTCAGGTAGAACCCACCGCTATTCACGTCGAAGCCCCAGCCATAGTCGGCCCGCAGGTGGAGCCCCTCATCGGGGCTGATGAGGAAGCGTATACCACCGCCGACCGCGGGGTGGAACCGGTCGAACGCGATGTCGCCCCACTGGTTCGCCACCTGCCCCAGTGCGCCAAACGCCACAGCGCCGAACCGCCACCACACGGGGAAGCGGTACTCGCCCTGCAACGCGAGCAGCTGCCGGTCGCGGTACCGCCCCTGGAAGTAGCCACGCAGCAGCCGGTCCCCGCCGACCTGGGGCATGAGATCGAACGGCGGCGTGCCGGAGGAAGCCACGCCCATGGCGCGCAGCGCGAAGACGTGCGTGCGGAACAGCGATCCGTACGCCCGCAGGTCGAGCGTGTAGCTCCCGAAATCGTAGCGGCTCCCGAAGAAACCGTCGTACAGCACGCCCCGCAGCTGGTGGTAGAAGCCCGACCGAGGATAGACCGTGTTGTCACGTGTGTCCCACGACACCAGGGCTCCGAGCCCGATGGCACTGCCATCCTCCGAGCCGGGAATGGTCCCGCTGTCGAGCAGGCCGTCCTCCTCCACGTCGCGCAGCTGGCGATAGCCGGCCTGCGCTACCCCGCCCAGGAACCAGCCCTTGCCGACGCCTCGCTGGAGCTCGAGGAGCGAGGTGAAGATCAGAGGAGTGTAGTCCTCCTCCGCGGCCTCGGGCGTGTTGTTACCGATGCCCCAGAACTTGGTGGGGAACTTGCTGAACCCGAGGTTCCCCAGCATGCGCCAGCGCCCGTCCCCCAACCACAGCTCGCCATCGAGCGATGTGATGATCTGCTTGGCGGTCGTGTAGACCGCGACGGCAGTCAGTGAGGACGGCTGGAACCGCTCGCCACTTCCGATGGCAGGGGGGTCGGTGAGCCAGAAGTAGTACGACACGAGGCCGCCGAAGCCGAACTTGGTCTCCGGCTGATAGAACAGCACCGGCAGTGGCACCAGCGTGTTGCCCGGCTTGGCCGCCGCGCTGTCGGAAGGTGCCTCTTCGGCCTCCGGCTCCTGCGCGCTCACCACCGTCGGCGCGCACAGCAGCGCGAAGAGGATCGGGACGAGCGAGCGTGTCACCGACCTACCCAGGCGGGCCGCGTCCCATCGGTGACGGCGAAGATGCCCGGCTCAAACTCCACGTCGATGGCCCAGTAGGCGTAGCGTTCATGCAGCCAGAGCCGCCCGTCTCGCAGGAATGACAATTCGGCCGCGATCCAGCCGCCGCCCAGCTCCTCATACGCGTTGAACCGAATCTCGATGGTGGCCCCGCTCGCGCGGCTCACGATGATGAGCCGCCGCAGCAGGAGGTCGTCCCGGTCCACCCAGAACTGGTTGGCGGCGTCACCCTCCGATTCCGAGCCCACCACGTACACCTCGCGGCCCTGCCAGGTCGCCTGCCGCAGCTTGGACAGGTCGAACCGTTCGAGACTCGCGAGCGTCTGCTCGACCGGCTGCGTGTACACGTCGAAACCGAGTAGCAGCACCGGATGGGCGCCGGGGTTCGACCCGGTCAGCGTGTCGGCCTCGAAGATGTGCCAGGTGCCGTCGCGGTAGAGCTGGTAGTCTCCCTGCTCCAATGGCGCAATGTCGCTGCGCACCGTGCCCGGAAGCTGGATGGACTCGTACCACATCCGGGCGGAGTCGAGCGCGCCCGACTCCAGGTCGAAGTAGGTCACCGCCTGGATCAACGCCAGATTCTCGTACCACTTCCCGGCGTAGCGCCCGTGCATTGCACGGATCACGTCCTCGCCGGTGCGGATGGAATCGGCGGGCACGGTGGCGAGAGCGAACGTGAGCAACAGTGCCTGGAGCATCCCGGCCTCCCATCACAGGTCCACGGCGCCCGAACTTAGCACGCGGGCGCTGTGGCGTCACCTACAGGGCCGTCGCGATAACTACAGGCTGATCCAGTAGTTGAGCTTGATCAAGAGCGTGTTCTGCGCCACGTCCGTGAAGGCGCCCCTGATCTGGCTCCAGGCGTCGAAGTGGGGATCGGTGGAGGACCCGGAACGGTTGTGGTTCCACACGAGGAAGAGTGTCGATCCTGGACGGTACTCCCAGCGGATCACCAGGTTGCTGCGCAGCGAGCGAATAGAGAAGTCCGGGTTGTCGAACGTGATCGGCTCCGCCGGCCCGGGGCCATCGGGATCCACCGTGTAGGTGTTGTCGTCTTCGTCGAAATCGATGGTCGAGTTCCCATCCACCCCGTACCGCAGGAAGTCGAACGTCTCCGGTTCCGCCAGCTCCTTGAAATGGATGTAGTCGCCGGTGGAGGCAAACGGCTGCGCCCAAAGCTGCACCGAGAGGTTCGGGGTGATGGAGAGGTCGGCCCGGAGCGTGATGTCGAGCGTCGTCTGTAGCAGCTCGCTGAACAAGTAGCGGCCGCCGTACGTCGCCGTAGCCGTCGAGTCTTCTTCCTGGGTGACGTACTGCGCCACGGCGTGGGTCTTGTTGAACCCCGGGGCAATGCTGAGGGTCATCGCCCCGGCCGGCCGGAGCAGCAGCTCGACCTCTCCCCCTGCTCCCCAACC
Source organism: Gemmatimonadota bacterium (assembly GCA_039584015.1). Lineage (GTDB taxonomy): Bacteria > Gemmatimonadota > Gemmatimonadetes > Gemmatimonadales > GWC2-71-9 > WVYX01. The sequence continues at coordinate 3,508 of JBDGYO010000012.1, forward strand.
ACCGTAGGCATTGGCGGCATAGTTACCGAACAGCTCCACCCCGATCGTCTTGCGGTGGTCGGTTTCTACCCACGCGTACGTGGACCACCCACTGGGGGCCTCCATGAGCGGCCCGCCGCGCGTGTGCCTGTCGTTCAGAGCCGTGAACCAGCGGTTGAACCCCGAGCCGAACCCCCAGTAGTTGCGCAGTTGCGCCGAGAACCCGGCGTACGCGCCGGTCCATGCACGGGTGCCCCCGAAGTTCCACTCACTCGCGATGTTGGCGCTCGCCGAGAACCGCCTGAACACCTTCCCCGGATCGAGCCAGCGGCGCGTCACCCGCCAACCACTGAAGATCCGGTCGGCCTCACGCTGGAAGCCCGCGTCGTTCACCTCGAACCCCGGCGAGTAGGCATAGAAGTCGGTGCCGTAGATCCAGTTGCCCGAGATCTTGCCGAGCTGTGCGGAGCCCGCGAAGCCGCTCAGGCTCGTCGCGGTGGTGTCGAGCGAGACGTAGTCCTGGTCAGGTCGCTGGTAGTAGCGGGCCGAGGAGCGCTGGGCGTCGGTGATCGCCTCCGGGTCACCATTGATGCGCGATGCGCTCAGCGAAGCGTTGAAGGCAAACTCGTTGTTGGCGAACTTGTGGAAGAAGTCTGCTCCACCTGAGTAGGCCGACGAGCGCAGGTAATTGAATAGCGTGTCGCGCAGATCTCGGTTGACCGCCGTCCCCATGATCCCCACTCCACTGCCGCCACCGCGGAAGTCCCTTCGCAGGCTCACCACCGCGTAGTTCGCCAACGGCTCCACCGGCTCGGACCAGCGCGTGCCGTCCACACTCTGGAGCTGGGCATGTTCCCGTGCCGTGAGAGCGTCCATCACACCCAACGACCACCCACCGGTTTTGCCCGACACTTTTGCCGCGGCGAGGATGCTGGTGGCGTCCGGGTGCTTCACCCAACCGTCCTCGGCCTCCACGTAGCGCGTGGGCGATCGGCCTATGCGCCGCGAGTAGAACAGCCGCGGTGCGCCGAACACGAACCCGCCACTCCCCGCCCCGAAGCGGAAGATATTGGCTCCCTCCACGAAGAATGGCCGGCGCTCGGGGAAGTACGTCTCGAACGCCGACAGGTTCACGACTGCGGGATCGGCCTCCACCTGTCCGAAGTCGGGATTCACGGTGGCATTGAGGGTCATGTTGCTGGTGAGGCCGTACATCAAGTCGAGACCCACCGCCGCGTCGTACACGCTGCCGTCGTTGAACGGGTTCGCGCGATCGGCGCCCTCGAGGTAGTCAGCCTGCGCCACCGTGTAGGGAAGCAGCTCCAGGCGGCGGGGTGCTCGCACGTCCCGCACACCCACCAGGTGACCGAAGTGTGAGGCATACCCCTGTTCTTCGTTGGGCACCCAGCTCCACAGCACTTCCTCGTTCTTGCGAAAGACCTCGCGTGAGAAGTTGATGCCCCACACCTGCTCCTCCGCACCGGAGAACCGCAGCTGGGAGAAGGGGATCTTCATCTCCACGACCCAGCCCAGCGTGTCGACGCTGGTCGCCACCGACCACACGGGGTCCCACGACCGGTCGCCATGATGGTTGTCGTTGGTCAGCACGGCATCGCCCCGCACCCCTGCCGGGTTCACGCTGAACAGGAACGCGGTGCGGTGGTCGTGATACGAGTCGATCACGACCTCGAACCCGTCACTCGACGTGTAGCTGTCGCGCCGGCCGAGCCGCCGCGCGATGCCGAGTGGATCCGTGTCGAAGAGGCGCGCGCCGATGTAGATGGCACCGCCGTCGTACACCACGCACACCTCTGTGCGCTCGGTCGGGTCGGTACCGTCCTCCGGCTCTGTCTGGATGAAGTCCGCGACGATCATCGCGCCCTGCCATGCCGCATCGTCGAGACGGCCGTCGAGGCGCGGCGCCGCGTTCACGTACTTCGCTTCGATCGAGGGTGGAACTCGCCCGTCGGGGTTGCGCAGCTCCGGGCGCGTCGTGTCAGCGGGCGCCGGGGCCTGCGCCAGTGTCGTCTGGAGGGCAAGCGCAAACGTCCCCAAGTGCATCCACACACATCCTTACTGCCTAATCAGTACTTAGACGCCCCAAACAGATGAATGGTTGCAGTGCAATTCGCAACCCGAGCATAGCATTCGGAGTTGCAACTCTGTGTGCCCCCTTGGCTGTCTAACGGTGTGACGTCGGCGGATTCGACGTGCGGATACCGCTGGACGGAATCAAGGGGAGACACCAACCATGGATTACAGACGGACCGGCACGGCGTGTACGCTCGCCGCCCTGCTACTTGTGTTCTCGGCTGCTGAGCTGCGCGCCGACCCTGAGCCCGCGGAGCCGCTTTCCATCATGGCGGTACGGCTCACCACCAAGATCGAGCTGGATGGAAAGCTGGATGAATTCGCTTGGGTCGGCGCCCACGCGGTGACCGGATTCCGGCAGTGGCAACCCGACGAGGGTGAGCCTGCCACCCAGCGCACCGAGGTGCGCTTCCTGTTCGACGACGAAGCGCTGTACGTCGGCGCACGCATGTTCGACGACCTCGGGGCCGAGGGCGTGACATCCCGCCTGGTGCGCCGCGACCAGGATGCCGACGCCGACTTGCTCACCATCATCTTCGACACCTTCCACGATCACCTGGGGCAGACGGAGTTCTCGATCAACCCAGCGGGGGTGAAGGGCGACGCGTACGGCCCGGGCTCGAGCTGGCCCGACCCGTCGTGGGACCCGGTGTGGAGGGCGAAGACGAACATCGACTCCCTCGGCTGGACCGCCGAGCTCCGGATCCCGCTCTCACAGCTCCGCTTTCCCCGCGACTCGGTGCAGACCTGGGGATTGCAGATCAGGCGGTACACCGCGCGCCTCAACGAGCGGTCCCAGTGGGCGTTCTGGCCCCAGACCGAGTCGGGCGGCCCTTCGCGCTACGGACACCTCGAAGGCCTCTCCATGGCGGCCTCGCCGTCCCGGGCCGAGTTCCTGCCGTACATCGTAGGGCGGTCCGTGAAGCTCGGGTCCCAGGACGCGGACGATCCGTTCAACAGGGGCCACCACGGAGACTATAGAGCCGGCGTGGACATGAAGCTCTCGCTCACGTCCAACCTGACGCTCACTGCGACGATCAACCCCGACTTCGGTCAGGTCGAGGTGGATCCGGCGGTCGTGAACCTCAGCGCCTTCGAGACCTATTTCCCGGAGCGCCGCCCATTCTTTGTGGAGGGTCGCGGATTCCTGAGGTACGGCGGTCTGTGGTGCTTCTTCTGCAGCAATACGTCGGGCCTCAACCTGTTCTACTCGCGGCGCATCGGGCGTTCGCCGCAGGTGGGCGACAACGCCTACGACGCTGGCGACTGGGCCGACGTTCCCCACAACACGACGATCCTGGGCGCCGGCAAGATCACGGGCAGGACGAGCAACGGCTGGTCCATCGGGCTGCTGGACGCCGTCACGGCCCGGGAGCACGGCGCCGTCGCGACCGATTCCGGATTCGGCCTCTCCAAGGTGGTGGAGCCCACCACGAACTACTTCGTGGGCCGCGTCACCAAGGACATGAACGAGGGCGATATCCAACTCGGCGGCATCGTGACCTCGGTCGTGCGCCAGATGCGGGATCCGGTGGTGGCCCAAAACCTCAGCAGCCATGCCGAGGCGGCAGGCTTCGAGTCCGTGATGTGGTTCAAGGATCGCACGTACCGCTTCGCCACCAACCTGGCACTGTCGCAGGTCAGCGGCGCTCCCGAGGCGATGCTGCAAGTCCAGCGCTCGAGCGCCCGTTATTTCCAGCGGCCGGACCGGCAGGGCGGCGGGAACGGGCCGTTCACCAACGCGCTGGACTCCAATCTGACGTCGGTGCGCGGCTATGCCGGCTACGCCCGCTTCTCCAAAGAGAGTGGCGACTGGCGCTTCGAGCTGAACGGCAACATGCGGCACCCCGGCTTCGAGGTGAACGACCTGGCGTTCAACACGCGTTCCGACTACTGGTGGATGAGCGCGAACGTCAACCGCCGGTTCCTCACACCGAACAAGGTCTACCGCCGGCTGTCATTCACCGCGGGTGCGCAGCAACAGTACAACTTCGACGGGGATCTCACCGACCGACAGATGCAGGCGTCGGTGTGGAGCCAGCTTGCGAACTACTGGTGGATTAGCACGTTCTTCATCCACCGCCCGACCGTGCTCGACGACCGGCTCACGCGAGGCGGACCGGTCGTGGCGCGCGCCGGCTCGGACTACTGGTACCTCGGCGGCAGCACCGACTCCCGTAAGAAGCTGTACATCGACGTCGGCGGTCACTACACCTGGACCGTCGACGACAGACACGGGTACGGCGCCTGGATAGACGTGACGTACCGCCCGGCCTCCAACATCTCGCTCACCCTCGGGCCCTCGTTCCGCTACGGAGAAAGGTCGGCCCAGTACGTGACCTCCCAGGAGGACGTCACCGCGGTCGATTTCTACGGCCAGCGGTACGTGTTCGGGGACATCGAGCAAAACACCGTCTCGATGGACACGAGGCTGAACATCACGTTCACACCCACACTGACGTTGGAAGTGTTCCTGCAGCCCTACCTCTCGAGCGGCAGATACTCCCGCTTCAAGGAGTTCGCCGCACCGCGCGAGCTCGACAAGAATGTGTACGGCGTCGACGTGGGCACAATCGACCTCGCCGACGGGGTCTATACCGTCGATCCGGACGGGGACGGCCCAGCCGAGGCGTTCGAGTTCGACGACCCGAACTTCAACTACCGCTCACTGCGTGGCAATGCGGTGCTGCGGTGGGAGTTCCGTCCGGGCTCGACCATCTTCCTGGTGTGGACGCAGTCCCGCAGCAGCAGCGCGTCTACGGGGGACATGGACTTCGGTCGCGACATGCGGGCGCTGTTCGACGGTCCCGCGGACAACATCTTCCTGGTGAAGATCAACTACTGGATCGGATTGTAGCGCGACTCCAGCGAAGCCAAGGGAAACCACGGGCCCGGCACGGCGCCGGGCCCGTTTGGCATCCACCGCTTCCCTCCGTGCGGCGCAGCTCGTGCCCAACACCGAGTACGTCTGTCGGGAATCGCCGGCCGTTCCACAGAACTCTGGGGTCGCTTCGGGCGTATTACAGACAGTCTGATGACGCCTCGACGGCACGACATGACACGATATGAGTGGGCTCGGAATCCCGGGCTGTCAGCCACACTCATCGCGCTGGCCCTGCTGGCCTGTGGCGACGGTACGGGCCCTCAGGAGGTCGTGGAGCCCTATGCCTACACCGTCCCGCAGGAAACAGGGGACGGCTGGGCCACCGGCGACTTGCGCGACCACGGCATCCGCATCGAGCCGTTCCGCGACCTGTTCTTCTTCATCGATAACGGGAATCTCCCAGAGATCCACAGCGTGGTGATCGTGCGGCACGACACGCTGGTGCTCGAGGAGTACTATCCCGGTCGCTCCATTAACGAGCAGCGCCGCGTCAACTACGAGCGCGACACACTGCACGAGTTGCACTCCGTCACAAAGAGCTTCACATCGGCGCTCGTCGGCATCGCCGTGGATCAGGGGCTCATCACCAACGTCGACGAGCAGATGTCCGCGCATTTCCCCGAATACACCGACGCATTCGATGCAGATCCGAGGAAGCACGAGATACGTCTCTCGCACATGTTGTCGATGTCGACGGGCCTGTATTGGGACGAGTGGACCTACCCGTACTACGACTCACGCAACACGCACATCGCCATGAACCGGAGCAGCGATCAGCTGCGATTCGTCGTGGAACAGCCGGTCGTTGCCTCGCCCGGAGCGACGTTCCTATACAACAGCGGCATCTCCATCGCCCTCGGAGCGATTGTCGACAAGGTGAGCGGGATGACGGTTGGTGCCTTCGCCGAGCAGTACCTGTTCGGCCCGCTCGGCATCACCGACTACTTCTGGTGGACCTATCCCAACGGCACGGCGCAGACGGGCGGCGGCCTGTCCCTGCGGCCCCGCGACATGGCGAAGTTCGGGCTACTCTACCTCCGTGGCGGGAACTGGAACGGCACGCAGGTGGTGTCGGAGGCGTGGATCCGGGAGTCAACCAGGCAGCAGGCGCCTGACCAGGCGTACGGGTACCAGTGGTGGCTCCACGAGTTCACCGTGGGAGACCAATCCCTGGAGTGCTTCGCGGCCCACGGAAGAGGAGGGCAGTTCATCTTCGTACTCCCCGACATCGAGCTCGTGGCGGTCTTCAACGCTGGCAACGACAACAACCTCGCCGGCCTTCCGTTGGAGATCCTGACGGCCTACGTCCTGCCGGCCGTGCTCGAGTAGGACCCGCAACCTTCCTCACCACTCGAGCGTTTCACGCTCGGACTCCGACCGGATCTCACCCACGGGGAGGATGAGGATGCGCGTACTCTTGACCGCTCTGCTCGCTGCAGCGTTGCCGGGCACTCTCGCCGCACAGCAGGAACAGCAGACCATCGAGTTCTCCGGCCGCAGCTGGGCCGTCTTCGGCGAGGAGGTGAAGGCCGAGACACACTTGGGACATGAGGCGGTGCGCCTTCGCAACGGCGCCCTCATTCTCACGGACATCGAGTTCGAGAACGGGACGATCGAGTTCGACGTGGCGAGCTCGGGCCACCGGTCGTTCGTGGGGGCCGCGTTCCGAATCGCAGGCGGCACAGGCGACTACGAGGACTTCTATCTCCGCCCCCACCAGACGGGGCGGTTCGACGCCACCCAGTACACGCCGGTCTCCCACAACATCTCGGCGTGGCAGCTCTACCCGGAGTACAACGCCACGCTCGAGATCCCTACCGACGAGTGGGTGCATGTGAAGCTGGTGGTTTCTGGGACCCGCCTCGAGGCCTACTGTGGTGGCGACCCCGAACCCACGCTCGTCGTCGAGCATCTGAAGCGCGGCGCGAGCCGCGGCCTGATCGCCCTAAAGGCGGCGTTCCCAGGGGCGGGGCAGTTCCCCGATCACTACCCAACGGCGTTCGCAAACTTCCAGCTGCACCCGGACGAGACACCGGGAGCCTCTGGAGAGCTCCCGGAGCCGGCGCCCGAGTACATCGGCCGCTGGGCGATCTCACCGACGGTCGCACCTCCGCAGGGCACGTTGCTGGACCTCCCAAGCGAGCTGCTGGAGGCCGATGGCTGGAGCGAGGTGTCCAGTGAGCCGTCAGGGCTCGTCAACCTGGCCCGCTTCCGCGCCTTCGCACAGGGGACGACCGGCGGCATGGTGCTCGCGCGGGTGGTGATCCACTCCGAGACACGCCAGGTCAAGCGACTCAACTTCGGCTTCAGTGATCGGGGCAGCATCTTCCTGAACGGGCAGGTGGTGTTCTCGGGCGACAACACGTATCGCTCCCGCTCGCAGCGCTACCTCGGCGTGGTGACCATCGACAACGACGCGGTCTACCTCCCGCTGCAGCGGGGCGAGAACGAGCTGGTGGTAGCGGTCGCCGAGTCGTTCGGCGGCTGGGGGCTCATCGCCCGATTCGAGGACGTGCAGGGCATCGCGGTCGAGCCCGATCTGCCCTAACCCCCCCACACGAATCCCCAAGCTGGGCCGGCAGGACGTAAGTCCCTGCCGGCCTTTTGGTTAGGTGCCTCGCCGGATCCCAGAGGCACTCGCGGTGCGCCAACCCGCCGATAGAGGAAATTCCGACAGTATTGATCGGAGAACCTCGAGGTGTTATTAGCAAAGAATGCACCCCGAATCAGCTACCGCTGGCCAGCAGGACATGGTCGCGGCCAAGGACAGCTATGACCGGTGCTGCTCGGCGCCGGACTTCTTCCCGTCGTTCTACCGGAACTTCTTCGAGAACGCCCCGGAGATCGAGTCGCTGTTCGTGAACACGGATTTCACGCGGCAGCACAACCTGCTCAAGCACGCGATCGGACTCCTGCTGCTCTTCCCCAAGCAGCCACCCTCCAACCCGAACGTCCTCACCAGAGTCGCCCAGCGCCACAGCCGCCGGGACCTGGACATCGATCCGGCCCACTATCCGGCGTTCGTGGAGAGCCTGATGAAGACGCTGAGGCAACACGATCCGGAGTTCTCCCCGGACCTCGAACGCGCCTGGCGCGCGACGGTCGCCGCCGGGATCGAGTACATGCGGTCGCAGTACTAGAAGAGACTCGGCGATGAGCCACTGCACTCGATGCGGCACCGAGGTGCCGACCGGCGCTCAGTTCTGTGCCAACTGTGGCTCGCGGGTCGGGCCCGACCAGGAGACGGCGCGCACCGAGAGGATACGCCGTCCCAGCCAGGAGTCGGTGGCGGAAAGCGAGCGCCGACTGCTGCACCAACTGCGGCAAGAGACCCTCGGTGAGTACGAGATCCTGGACGAGGTGGGGCGTGGCGGGATGGCCTTCGTCTTCCTGGCTCACGACATCTCGCTCGACCGCAAGGTCGCCATCAAGGTGATGTCACCCGCCCTCACCCTGATGGATCCCGGCATCCAGGAGCGCTTCAATCGCGAGGCGCGCACGGCCGCCTCCCTCAGCCACCCGCACATCATTCCCGTGTATGCCGTTCGCGACAGCGAGGAGATCGCCTACTTCGTGATGAAGTACGTCGAGGGTCGCGGGCTCGAGACGGTGATCAAGGACGTCGGTGCCCTACCGGTCCCGGTAGTGCAGACGATCCTCAACCAGGCGGGAAGCGCGCTGGGGTACGCGCACCGCAACGGCGTCGTCCATCGGGACGTCAAGCCGGGGAACATCCTTCTCGATCAGGAGGGATGGGTGGTGGTCACGGACTTCGGCATCGCCAAGGTGGCCGAGGCCAAGGCACTCACCATGACCGGCGGCATGGTGGGCACGCCGTCGTACATGAGCCCCGAGCAATGTGGCGGCACGGAGGTGACGGGCGCGGTGGACCAGTACGCACTGGGCGTCGTGGCGTACGAGATGATCACGGGCCAGCTTCCCTTCAATTCCGAGACGGTGGTCAACCTGCTGTACGACCACTGTCATACGCCCCCGACACCACTCCAGGAGCTGGCTCCCGACTGCCCCCCCGAGATCGCCGCCGCCGTGATGCGGATGCTGGAGAAGGACGCGGCGAATCGCTGGCCCTCTGTGGAGGCCGCTGTGGAGGCGATCGGCACGGTGACGGACAGCAAGAGCGGCGTCGTACGCACCCACATGCTGACCCTCGCCAAAGGCAAGAAGCGTACGACCGCCGAGTCCCTGCTCGAGAAGTTCAGCACACCGCCGTCCGCCGTGCGCTCCACACCGCCTACCCCGGTCACGCCGACTCCCGTGTCAGTCCTGCAGCCGGCCACGGAGGCGACAGCGGGCGCGGGGCGGCGCGGCGCTAGGAGGGCCCTGTGGGCGGCCCCTGCGCTCGCGGCGGCAGTCGTCGGGCTCTGGTTCGCATTCGGCCGCAACCCGGCCGACGGGACCGCCGCGCTCGCACCGGTCGAGGGGCAGGCAGAGGAACCCGCTCGCCCGGTGCTCCGCGTGGCGGCGATCGATGTATCCCCACCGACCGTGACCCTCCAGGCGGGCGAGCGCGCCGCGCTCTCAGCCACCCCGCGAAACCCGGAGGGCACCGAGGTCCTCGAGGCAGCCGTGGAGTGGAGCTCGTCGGATCCAGCGGTGGCAAGCGTCTCCACCGATGGTGGTGTGACGGCGGTGGCGCCCGGGAACGCCGCCATCACCGCGCGCAGCGGTGCCAGTTCCGCCACCATCGCGGTCCAGGTGAGCACCCCGCCCACGCACCCCGCTGCACCAACCCGACCCGCCGCTGTCGCATCGGTCGGCATCTCGCCCGCGGCGGCATCCACGGTCGCGGGCGAGAGCATCCAGCTCCAAGCCGTGCTCCGCGATCGGAGCGGTGCCACACTCAGTGGGCGGGCGGTGCGTTGGTCTTCCAGCAACGGAGCGCTCGCGCAGGTCTCGGCCGCCGGACTCGTCACCGCCATCGCCGAGGGCACTGTGCGGGTCACGGCCACGAGCGAGGGGCGCTCAGGTTCGGCGACCGTCTCGGTGAGTGCCCGACCGGTGGTGTCGCTCGAGATCTCTCCTCGTCGGGGCGCGATCCTGGTCGGAGCAACATTGCGACTCTCCGCGACGCCGCGAGACGACGCGGGCACGGCTGCGGGCGGCCGGCCGGTGACGTGGACCTCGAGCAGTGCCGCCGTCGCTCGCGTCTCCTCCGACGGCGTCGTTATGGGCATGGCGCCGGGGTCCGCCACGATCACCGCCACCAGCGGGAGCGCCACGGCTCGGGTGGCCGTCACGGTCGAGGCCCCCGCTGCCGCCGATGACCCGGGGCCGGCCAACCCACGACCCGAGATCGAGCAACTGCTCGAGACGTATCGGCGCGCCATCGAGTCGCGCGACCTCGACCGTCTGCGCGCCGCGTACCCGGGCATGACCGCCGACCAGGAGCAGGCCTGGCGTAGCTTCTTCAGCAACGTGAGCGCACTTCAGGCAACGCTGGAGATTGTCGAGCTGGATGTCTCGGGCGACACAGCACGTGCACGAGTGGAAGCCACCTACGAATACCGCATCAATCGAGCAGAGACCCAGACCTTCGTGTTCACGGCCTCGTTCCGCCGTCGACCGGACGGATGGCAGATGGACCAGGTCCAGTAGTGCCGCCGCTCGGGCGGTGCGACTGGCCGCAACCACTGGAATCAATGCGCGGACGGAGAGGCGTATGAGGCGTTGCCTGACCACCCTCCTGGCAGTCACCCTGCTCGCCACGCCGGCGTCGGCGCAGGGGCTGCGCGAGCAGATCGCCCAGTTGTTCATCTTCGGCCCCGGCGAGAGTCCCCTCTTCCTCGCGGGCACAGCCGATCCCGACAACCCGCTCGCCGTGCAGGTGCACGGCGATCACTTCGTCCCGTCGGCGGTCGCCAGCAACGGAACGCTGATCTTATTCCTGGAGGCGGCCATCGCCACGAGCATCGCCGACATCCCGATCAGCGCGACCTCCAGCGGCCGCACGTTCAGATTCGAGGGCGGCGTGCCGGTGCCCACCGCCACCTCGCCGGGTCCGATCTTCGCCGAGCGCGCCCAGACGCTCGGTCGCGGTCGCGTGCTGGTCGGCGCCACCGTGAACGGGTTCAACTTCAAGTCGGTGCGCGGCGTGGACCTGAACAATATCCAGCTCAACTTCACACACGTGAATGCCGACTTCGAAGGGTGCGACGTGACGCAGGGCGACGACTGCACGAAGGTGGGCGTGCCCACCCTCGAGAACGACTTCATCCGCCTCGACGTCGACATGAGCCTCAAAGTGACCGCCGCACTGTTCGTGCTCACCTACGGCCTGCTCGACTGGATCGACATCGGCGTGGCAGTTCCGATCGTATCGAACGAGCTGCGTGGAACGAGCCGCGCCGAGGTCGTGCCGTTCGGCGGGCCCACGGCCACCCACTTCTTCGAGGGCACCCCCGACGACCCCGACCTCACCGCGACCCGCAGTATCGAGGGCAGCGCCAGCGGGCTCGGCGACATCGCCGCGCGGCTCAAGATCAACGTTCGACAAACAGAGTCGGTAGGCTTTGCGATTCTGGGTGACGCACGCTTCGCTACGGGGAGCGCCGAGGACCTGTTGGGGTCGGGACACACTTCCGTGCGGGGGCTGGGCATCGTGTCGGGTCAGTTCGGCAACTTCTCGCCGCACGCCAACGTGGGTTATCTGTACCGCAGCGGCGAGACCCAGAACGACGCCGTGCTGGCCACCATCGGATTCGACCACGCGCTGGCGTCGTGGGCGACCCTGGCAGCCGATCTTATTTCGGAGCTCCAGGTTGGTGATACGCATCTCGAGGTTCCCAAGGCCCTGGTCATCGAGGAGCCGTTCCGCCGCACCATCTTGCCGACCAACATCCCGAACATGCGCGACGACATCATCGACGGCTCGATCGGGCTCAAGTTCGTGACGTCCCCTGGGCTCACGATCATCACCAACGCGCTCATCCCACTCAACGATGGCGGATTGCGCCCCGACGTCGCCTGGACGCTGGGCCTGGAGTACAACTTCTGAGCCTTCAGAGGCCGCGCGGCCGCGGCCCCGATCGACGCAGCGCCCGGTTCCATGCCGGGCGCTTGTCATTCAGGCTTGGAGCCGGCAGCTTAGCTATGCAGCCCAGAGACATCGGAAAGGAGCGTGCCGTGAACGAGACGTCAGCCGCCATTCCGCAAAGCGCTCGCAAGTGGGCCATGGCGTGTCACCTGATCGCCCTCGTCGGGCTCCTCGGGAACGGGATCGGCTTCCTGCTGGGGCCGCTGATCGTGTGGCTCGTGAAGAAGGACGAGCACCCGTTCATCGACGAGCAGGGCAAGGAGGCCGTCAACTTCCAGATCACGATGCTCGTGGCAGCCATCGTGAGCGGCCTGCTGGTACTGGTGTTGATCGGCATCGTGCTGCTGATCCTGGTGGGCCTGGCAATGGTCATCTTCCCCATCATCGGGGCGATCAAGGCGAACGACGGGGAGCAGTACCGCTACCCGTTCTCGTTCCGCCTGATCAAGTAGCCCAGCGCGGGAGCCGTCGCCGGAAACCCGTAACCAGGACAACAGTCCCCAAGACCATAATTTGGAGCGAGTTACTTGCGCTTTGGGGTCCCTTTGTGGACCTTTGGACCTTCATCTGCCCCGGGGGGGGCGTGCGAAAGCTGCGAATCGGCATTATCGACCTGGTGGCCAAGGGTCCCACGCGGACTCTCTACTCGCGTGTCATGCACGGGAATCTGGCAAGCATCATGCCGCAAGTGCTCGGCGTGTGGTGCGAGGAAGAGGGTCATGAAGTCACCCTGGTGTGCTACACCGGGTACGAGGACCTACTGCACGAGCTGCCCGATGACATTGATCTGGTATTCATCGGGTCGTTCACTCAGTCGGCACAGCTCGCCTACGCCCTGAGCAACATGTTCCGCTCCAAGGGTGCGGTCACCGTGCTTGGCGGGCCGCACGCGCGGTGCTATCCCCAGGATTCACAGCGCTACTTCGACTATGTGCTCGGCTTCACCGACCGATCGGTGATCAGCGAGGTCCTGCGCGACTGCGCGCAGCACCGTCCCATGGGCCTTCATCTCAAAGCCGGCGGCCAGCCCGGTGCGCTCCCAGGAGTGCGGGAGCGCTGGAAGTTCATCGAGCCAACGCTAAAGAAGGCACCGCTCCTCAAGATCGTGCCGATGTTGGGCAGTCTCGGCTGTCCCTACACGTGCAGCTTCTGCATCGACTCGACTGTCACGTACCAGCCGCTCGACTTCGACGTCATGAAGGACGATCTCCGGTTCCTGCAGCAGAAGTTCCGGCGACCGCACGTTGCATGGCACGATCCGAACTTCGGCATCCGCTTCGACG
>JBDGYO010000247.1:0-7397 GCA_039584015.1 Gemmatimonadota bacterium
CACAGCCACGGCATCGTGCACCGGGACATCAAGCCGGAGAACGTGCTGCTCGAGGAGGGACACGCCGTCATCAGCGACTTCGGGATCGCCCGGGCGGTGAGCGCGGCGGGGGGGGAAACCGCCACCGAGGCCGGTGTCGCAGTCGGAACTCCGCTGTACATGAGCCCGGAGCAGGGAGCCGGCGAGCCGGAGCTGGATACCCGAAGCGACGTCTACTCACTGGGCTGCTGCGTGTGGGAGATGCTCGCCGGCGACCCACCGTACACCGGACCCACGGCACAGGCCGTGCTCGCGAGGAAGGCCGCCGAGCCGCTTCCCTTCCTGCGGGCAGTTCGCGAGACGGTGCCGGAGGAAGTCGAGGGGGTGATCAGCAAGGCGCTCGCGAAGGTGCCCGCGGACCGGTATTCCACCGCGCACGAGTTCCAGCGGGCGCTGGCGCGCGGTATGCGCAAGTCGGCGCAGTTCCGTGCTGTTCGCCAGCGACGCAGGTTCTACGCCTTGGCAGCCCTCGCTGGAATCATCGCCGTTGCGGTGATCGTGCAGCTCATCCGCGGTCCCCAGGTGAGACTCAAGCCGAACCGCGTGGTCGTAGGCACGTTCGATAACCAGTCCGGTGACCCCGAGCTCGCAGCGTTCGGGGGTATTGCCGCGGACATCGTCACGCAAGGTCTGATGGGCAGCGAGAACCTCGACGTGGTACCCTCCGTGTCTGCGCGTGGCGCGTGGGAGTACGTGCAGGGGCAGCTCGCCGAGGGACGGGTGCGCGATCCGGTGCGTGCGCTCGCCCAGGAGACGGGCGCCGGGATCGTCGTCACGGGCACGTATTACCGAATTGGCGACACCGTCATGATGCAGGGTGCGGTGACCGACGGCGAGAACGGAAGGCCGCTCGGATCGATTCAACCCGTCCACGGCCCCGCCGACGATCCCGTCGGACCGGTACAGGAGGTACGCGACCAGATCGCCGGACTGCTCGCGGTGACGCGCGACGAACGGCTGGCACCCTCCGTAGGCGCTGCCAGCCGCCCCCCGAGTTACGAAGCGTACCGGGCGTTCAGTGACGGCATGGAGCTTTACGTGCGGGAGCAATGGGCCGACGCAGTGCCGTACTTCGCGCGCGGGTACGCGCTCGATTCCACCTTCGTTCGGTCACTGCTGTACGAGGCGCTGAGCTACAACAACTATCAGGCGTGGCCGGAGGCCGATTCGGTGCTCCGGATCGCAGCGCGGTCACGCCATCAGTTGACGGCCTACGACCGCCTCTTCCTGGACTACCGCATCGCTTTCTACGCCATTGATCACGAGTCCGCACTGCGTGCCATCACGCGGGCAGCCGAGATCGCCCCGGGCTCCAAGGCGGAGTACAACCTCGCCCTGGAGCTGTTTGAGTCCAACCACCCGCGCCAGTCGCGCGAGACCCTGGAGCGCCTCGACCCCACACGCGGGCCCATGCGCGACTGGCTCCCCTACTGGCGCGTGCTCTCCGGAAGCCACCACCTCGAGCGCAATCACCAACAGGAGCGGCGCGTGGCGCAGCGCGCCCGCAGGATCCTCTCCGATCAATTGGGTGCGCTCCACCTCGAGGTGCGGGGGGTCGCCGCGGTCGGCCAAGCCGATGAGGTCGCTGCTCTGCTTGCGGAGGCACGTCGCATCTCGGACGACGCATCCGGGGAGTCGGTCGCCGACCTGACGGCCGTCGCCGCGATGGAGCTGCGAGTCCACGGATACCCAGAAGAGGCGGCGGAGATGTTCCAGCGTGCCGCCACATCGTACGAAGGGCTCCCCCGCGAGGCGCTCTCTACGAGGGCCCGTGCCCAGTACGCCCGGGTGCTGTATGCACTCGACCGGTGGGACGCCGCCTGGGCGCTGGACACCGCGGTGGCGGCCGAGAACCCGGCGCGCATCGACTACCGCGCGCGACTTGGCCTGAACGCGGCTCGGCGAGGTGACACGGCGGCCGCCGAGGAGATCGAGACCTGGCTCGCCGGCCTGTCCGACCAGTATCTGTACGGAGAGCACACCTACTACCGAGCTGCGATCGCCGCCGTCCTGGGAGAGCGCGAGGAAGCCGTGAACTTGCTGCGCGAAGCTTTCGGTCAGGGATGGCCCCAAGGAAGCATGAGGATCGTGCACCCCGACTTCGACTTCGAGAGTCTGTTCGACTATCCGCCGTACGTCGAGCTCATGGAGCCGAAGCCGTAGGCGTCACAGCTCGATCACCGCCCCGAGACTCCTTAGGCCCGCCTCGACCACCGCCTTCGCCCCCGCGCACAGATCCTGCACCGCAACACCCACCGACTTGAAAAGGGTGACCTGATCCTCGTGCTCCCGCCCCAGTAGATCTCCATTCACGACGTCGCCTAGCTCGACAAGGTCGGCCTCAGACGTCAATCCCTGCCGCACCGCGGCGATCACCTCCCCCGCCTCGGCGAGCGACGCCTCGCGCTGATCCACGACCACGCGCGCCGTGCCGACGAGGTTGGGATCGATCTCACGCATCTCAGGCGTGAACGCGCCGATCGCGTTGATGTGCGTTCCGGGCGCCACGTCGTCCGCCGTGAGCACGGGCTCCAAAGACGACGTGGCCGTGCACACGATGTCAGCACTCTGCGCTGCCTCTCGCGCTGAATCCGCCACCCGAACCGAACCCGGCACGTCGCCGCGACCAGCCATCTCGTGCGCGAACGCCTCCGCACCGGCAGGCGCGTACACCGCCACCGACTCGATCTCTCGCACGTAGCACACCGCCTGGAGCTGCGTGCGGGCCTGCACGCCAGCGCCGATGATCGCGACGTGCTTCGCATCGGGCCGAGCCAGCAGCTCCGTAGCCAACCCGCTCGCGGCTCCGGTGCGGATCGCCGTAAGCGCGCCGCCTTCCAATAGCGCCGCGACCTGTCCTGACACGGGATCCAGCAGCACGACCACGGCATTCACGACGGGCAGACCGGCATCCACGTTCTGCGGGAACACCGAGACCAGCTTCCCGCCGAGTCCAAAGGGCACGTCGCAGCGGCCCGGCATCACGAGGGTGACGGCGTCCCTCTCTGGAACCGACACGCTCGTCCGCACGGGCACCTCGGCCGTGCCCGCCGAGAGCTGGCCAAACGCATCGCGCATCGCGTCGATGGCATCGTGCATGGGAAGGGCGGCTCGAACGTCGGCCGCGGAGAGAATACGAATCGTGGGCATGACGGCTCCGGTTGGCGTCGTGTGATCGACTGCATAACATTCCCACGCGCGACTGGCGCCGCAACGCTCACGGAGCGAGCCACCATGACCGGCTTCAACCTCACCATGTTCGTCCTCCCGGCCGCCATCATCCTCACCGCCATCGTGCTGGCACGCCTCACCCGGGAGCGGGACGAGTAATGCAGGACGCCCCGGCGGCCATCGAGATCACGGCCAATCCGTACGCCGTCGCCTCATTCGTCGTCTACCTGCTGATCGTCATCGGGATCGGAGTGCTGTCGGCCCGGTTCTCGTCCACTGGCGTGGGCCACTTCTTCGTGGGCGGGCGCAAGATGCACCGCTTCGTGGTCGCGCTCTCGGCCGTCGTCTCGGGCCGCAGCGCCTGGCTCCTGCTGGGCGTAACCGGCATGGCGTACACCATCGGCGCCAGCGCCACGTGGGCGGTGGTGGGGTACATCGTGGCCGAGATGTTCCTGTTCCTGTTCTACGCCACGCGGCTGCGGCGCTTCAGCGAGGCGTACGATTGCGTCACGGTCCCTGACTTCTACGCCGCCCGGTTCGGGGACCGCAGCGGCGCGCTCCGCACCATCCTGATCGTCATCATTCTGATCTTCATGGTGGGATACGTCTCCGCCCAGTTCGTGGGTGGCGGGAAGGCCTTCGCCGGGAGCTTTGGGCTGAGCCCGACCACTGGGGTGATACTCACCGCGGCCATCGTCGTGGTCTACACCAGCGTCGGCGGTTTCCTCGCGGTGAGCCTGAGTGACACGCTGCAGGCGTGCATCATGATCGCCGCGCTCGTCATCGTGCCCGCTACCGCGCTGGCCGACCGCGGAGGGCTCACGGCGGTGCTCGCCGAGCTCCAATCGTTCGACCCGACCTTGATTGACCCCTTCGCCCTGTCCTTCGGCGTCGCCATCGGCTTCCTCGGTATCGGGCTCGGCTCCCCCGGCAATCCCCATATCATCGTGCGCTACATGTCCATCGCCGATCCGGACCAACTCCGCTTCTCGGCGGTAGTCGGCACGATCTGGAATGTGGTCATGGCTTGGGGAGCGCTGTTCATCGGACTGGTTGGGCGGGTGTACTTCCCCGACGTCACGATGCTGCCGGGCGCGGATACCGAGCAGCTCTACCGGGCGCGGATACCGAGCAGCTCTATCCGATCCTCGCACAGCAGCAGCTCCATCCGGTGTTCTTCGGCGTCGTGGTGGCGTCGATCTTTGCCGCCATCATCTCCACCGCCGACTCGCAGCTCCTCGTCGCCGCGTCGAGCGTGGTGCGGGACTTCTACGAGAAGATCCTGCACCGTGACGACGTGATCCCGCAGCAACGGCTCGTGCTCTACAGCCGTGTCGTGGTGATGTTGCTGGTGGTGGGGGCGTTGATCTTCGGGGTGCTCGCCGAGGATCTGGTGTTCTGGCTGGTGCTGTTTGCCTGGGCCGGCCTGGGGGCGGCCATCGGCCCGACCTCCATCCTGGCCCTCTTCTGGCGGCGCACCACCCGCGCGGGGGTCATGGCCGGGCTCCTCACGGGCACGGTCGTGACGATCGCGTGGGAGAAGACTCCGTACCTCGCGGAGCGGATGTACGAGTTGGTACCTGCTTTCTTCGCGGCACTGCTGGTCACGGTCGGGGTGAGCTGGCTGACCCAGCCCCCGGAGAACACCGACGAGCTGTTCGCCGCCATGAAGCGGCGCAAGGCTGCGCCGCCCGGTTAGCGCTACTCCCGCCGCAGGACAAGCACCAGGTTCGCTGGCTCCGGGTCGTCGTTCCCGTCGGTGGGTGTGAAGTCGAACTCCTGAAAGGTCCCGCTAACCGTCAGAACGTCGCCAGCAAGCGTGAACGTCCCGGAGACGTCCTCATCGAGCCCCTCGACGAACGCGATGGTGATCGTGTTGCCCTGTAGCGTGACGGTCCCGGAGACGATCTGTTCCGAGGCCGAAAAGCTCTCCTTGAAGGTGCCCTCGAAGCTCCCGTTCGGGTTGATGGAGATGCTCATGCTCCCGAACGCCTGAGTGATGAGGTCCAGCGTCACCGAGGGATTACTCTGGCTCGTGAACTGCATCGACGTGGCGTTCCAATTACCCACCAGATCGGCGATGGTGACATCGTCCTGGGGATCCGTCGAGTCGCCGCAGCCCATGGCGAACGCGATGGCGAGCGCACCGGTCGTCGCGATTCGCAGCAGTTTCATGACTCTGCCTCCTTCGGCCTTCTCAGAGCAACTTCGGCAGCCGCGAAAGCGGTGTCAACGCTACGGCCCATCAGCAATCCCGACCAACCCTCTACAAAACAACCGGGCCCCGCCGGTTGAGCGGCGAGGCCCGATGGGTCGAATGCGTCTTGCGGCCAGAAGCCGGCGCTACTCGCGCATCAGCACGATGGTCAGCGTGGCAGCCGTCTCGTTGTCGATCGAGTCGTCCGTGAAGTCGAACTCCTCGTCGTCGACGAACAGCGTCAGGTTGTCGCCGTTCAGCGACACGATGTCGAGGAAACCGGGATCCTCGAGCGGATCGGACGGTGTCGCGGTGATCCGGCCATTGCTGACCGTCAGCGTGCCCGTCTCGATTTCGTTCTCCTCGCCCGGCACCGAGACCGTCAGCGTGTAGGCGCCGCTGGCCGCGATCGTGATCGTCAAATCAAAACCTCGCGCGACGACCTCCACCCCAACCCCGCCGCCGACCGGCGTGAACGTCGCCGACGTGGCGTTCCACGTGCCCACCAGATTCGCCACCGTGATGTCCTCGGGGGCAGTCGAGTCGCTGCACCCTGCCGCAACCGCGGCGAGCAAGACGAAGGCCGACAATCTACGTAGCGTCTTCATCACACCTCTCTCTTTCTCCTGCCGTAGCGTTACGAGCCTGGCGTGCCGCTCCCTCAATGCGCACGGATCCAAGCCGAATCGGACGGCACAACAATGCCGCCCTTCGAAACCCTGCTCTGTAACTCAGATCACGAAAGCAGAGTACCCAGGTAAACGATTGCGGTTCCACCAAGTAGGGCCAATCCGACCCAGGAGAGGGCCAGCATGCGGAATGTGGGCCGGTGCTTCGGCGCTACCTCGGCCGACGTCACGGCCTTGAGGTTGAGGTACCCCAGAACCGGGGCGGTGAGGAACGAGACGATGGTCGCGAAGTCCACCAGGGTCGTGAGGTTCCCTACGAAGAGGGCCAGCACGAGGAGGGTGAGCAGCGCGAGCGTCGCCAGGGCGATCCAGTAGATCCTCCCTGCCGACGGCACGCCGCTCTCGTCCGTGTGCCCCCGCCGGAGGTTCACGATGGTCCGCTCGATGGCCCGCGGAAAGCCGTCCACCACGGTAATCGACGTGGACAGCATCGTGGTGAGCACCGCGACCAGCACGACGGGACGCATCCACTCACCCAGGGTGGTGCTGTACAGGTGCACCAGCTGGGTGGAGAACACCGGGCCGGCGCCGCTGAACTCCGCTCCCCAGCCGAACATCACGCCGGCCCCGAGGATTAGGAAGCAGAACGCCAGGAATCCCGTTCCCGCGTAGCCGATGCCGAAGTCGAGGCGCGCGTCGGCCACACTGGCCTTCGCGCCGGCCGTCCGGTTCTTGGCCAGTGTCCAAAGCGAGCTCCACACCGAGATGTCGATGGCCGACGGCATCCACCCCACGAGCGCGAGAATGAAGGCAAAGGACACCGCGCTGGCCTCCACACCGATCTCCGGCAGCAAGGCGAGGGTGGAGAACTCGACCCCGCGCAGGGCCACCACCGCCGCGGCGAGCGTCGACACGGCGAGCGCCGCCAGAATCACCTTCACGACCCGGTCCAGCAGGAGAAACTGCCCGATCCACAGAATCAGCGCACACATCAACAGGAGCACCGCCCCCATGGCGTACGTCGGCCAGCTCAGCCCGAAGGCGTAGTTGAGCAGAAACCCCGTGAATAGGATGATCGCGGTCTGGATCACCACGGACGTGGAGAGCGTGATGAAGAAGTAGAGCCACAGCGCCCAGCGGCCGATGTGCCGGTATCCCTCCACCAGGCTCATGCCGGTGGCGGCGGCGTAGCGCGGTCCGTATTCGAAGAACGGGTATTTGAGGATGAGCGCCAGGAGAATGACGCCGGCGAGGCCGAGACCGGCCATGGCGCCGGCCCGCGTGGACTGCACCAGGTGGGACACCCCGATAGCCGCAGCGGCCCACATGAGCCCGGGGCCGAAGTGGGCCCAGAAGCT
Organism: Gemmatimonadota bacterium; assembly: GCA_039584015.1. GTDB lineage: Bacteria > Gemmatimonadota > Gemmatimonadetes > Gemmatimonadales > GWC2-71-9 > WVYX01. The sequence goes on from JBDGYO010000247.1 coordinate 7,395, forward strand.
CAC
>JBDGYO010000248.1:0-4320 GCA_039584015.1 Gemmatimonadota bacterium
CCAGGGGGATGAACATGTTCTGTGCGAAGAGGTTGTGCCACGCCTTCTCCGTGATGATGCGGACCGGCATGCGGTAGTTGGGATCCGCACCGGCGTAGCAGTCCTGCACGAACAGCTCCTCACCCTGGAGGAACGCCTGGAGTCGCGCCACGAGGGCATTGAACTTGTCCGGTGCGAAGGGCCGGTTGTATTCGCCCCACCAGATCTTGTCCTGCGTCGACTCCTCCTGGACCACGAACTTGTCGGCCGCGGCTCGCGCCGTGTGCGGCCGAGTGTCCACGAGGAACGGCCCACCATGGGACAGGTGTCCCTCACCGCGGAAGATCGCTTCCTCGTAGAGCGCCGGAGCCGACAGGTTCCAGAACACGCGGTCCAAGTCCACGAGTCCGTGGTTCTTGAGCCCGAAGTCGCTCTTCAGGTCCGTCGCCTGCTTGAACGCGGGCGTATTGAACTTGAGGTACTTCGCCATGATGCCTTCCTGTGATCGTCTACATCCAATCCCGCACGAGCTTACGGTCGCCGATGTACAGCTCGTTGGGAGCGTTCGGGTCGAGCGCCCACTTCATCCGCTCGACGCCATCCTTGATGTCCTTGATTGAGCCACATGTGGAGAGCCGCAGGTGGCCCTCCATACCGAACTCCACTCCCGGTACCGTCACGACCCGTACCTTGTCCACCAGGAACTCGGCCAACTTTGTGGAGTTCTTGTTGTAGGTGCTGAAGTCGGCGAAACAGTAGAACGTTCCGTCGGGCTTGGTCGCCTTGACGCCGTCGAACGCGTTGAGCTGTGCCATCATCACGTTGCGGTTGTTTTCCAGCGTGACGCGCAGGCTCTCGACGCTGGTCTGGACGCCGTTGATGGCGGCCACTGCGGCGTGCTGCAGTAAACCGGACGGCCCGGAGGTCTGGTGGCCTTGAATGTTGGTCATCACCTCCACGAGCTTCTTGTTCGCCACGGTCCAGCCGATGCGGAATCCCGTCATGGCATACTGCTTCGAGACGCCGTTGATCACGACCAGCTTGGAGTTCTCCGACAGGTCCTTGGCGTAGTCGTAGCAGTTGATCGGCCGGCGACCGTCGAAAATCAGCCGGTGGTAGATGTCGTCCATGAGCAGGTAGATCCCGCGCTTCTCACACAGCTCCACGATTCCGGCGATGAACTCCTTCGAATACATCGCACCGGACGGGTTGTTCGGGCTGTTGATGAGCACGGCCTTCGTGTAGGACGTGATGTTCTGCTCGATCTCCTGAATGCGCGGGTGGAACGAGCCGTCTTCAGGGCGCACCGGGACCGGCACCGCGCCGCAGAGCTTCACCATCTCGGGATAGCTCACCCAATACGGAACCGGGAAGATCACCTCGTCTTGCGGATTCAGGATCGCCTGCAGGCACACCATGACCGATTGTTTCGCGCCGCCAGACGCGATCACGTTCGCCGGCTCCACCTGGCGGCCGTAGAACTCCTCGGTGTACCGGATGATGGCTTTCTTCAGGGCCGGGATGCCGGCGGCGGGGGTGTAGCGCACCTCGCCCGAGCTGAGCAGGGCCGCCGCCGCCACCAGAGCGTCAATGGGCGGCTTGGACTTGGGCTCGCCGCCGCCAAGATGAATGACCGGCTCCCCTTTCGCGCGGAGAATCGCCGCGGCTTCATTGAGCTTCAGGGTCGCCGATTCACCGATTGATTTGGCAATCAGGCTGATGGTCATCGGACTTCCTCTGACGTGTACGTCACCTACTGCTGAGGGTGTACTGCGGGAGGCCACCGCGCCGCCACCCTGCCAGGAATTGGAAACGTATAGCCGCGGATGGGAATTGCAACGTGCCCAACCGCTGCCCTGAAACCGCGTCCCCACAACTCATCGGACCGGCTGTGGGGACGCGGCACGTGGCGGTGGGGAGGCCGCTCACGCACGAACCAGCTTGAGCAGCTCCTCCTCGATCACTCCCTTGAAGAGGGGGATCTTGTACCCGTTGCGCTTGAGCGCCACGGCGTCTTGCATCGCCGCTTCCGCGGCGCCGCGGGCCGTCGTCTCGTCGAGCCGCTGGTCCGTGATCGCAGCCTCCGCTTCCGTGGAGCGCCATGGGATCGGGGCTGCACCGCTCAGCACCACGCGCCCCGCGACGACGCGGTCGCCGTCGAGCTGGAGCGCAAGCGCCACTCCCGCCAGCGAGAAGTCCCATGAGCCCCGGGCCCGCACCTTGCGGTACGAGCTCCTCAGCCCGGGTGCCGGTGCCGGGAGCGTGATTTCAGAGACGAGCTCGTCCGGCTGCAGCACGGTCTCGCGCTGCGGGTCGGTGCTGGGCGGAACGTAGAACTCATCCATCGGCACGAGACGTGTGCCCTGTGATCCCGTGACCCGGGCGCTCCCGCCCAGGGCGATGAGCGCCGGCGCGGTATCCGATGGGTGCACGATGTAGCATCGCGCGCCGCCCAACACGGCGTGGAACTGGCTCTCGCCTGCCACGGCGTAGCATGTGGTACCGCCCTTGCGCAGACAGTGGAATTCGCCCCGGTAGTACCAGCAGCGCGGCTTCTGGCAAATGTTGCCGCCGATGGTGCCCTGGTTGCGGAGCTGCGGGCTCGCCACCGCGGCCGCGGCCTGCGCCACGGCGGTGAACCCGCGGTTGACCAGCGGGTCGCTCGCGACCTCCGCAATGCTGGTGAGGGCGCCGATGCGCACGCCGGCGTCCCCAATACGATCGATGCCCTTGAGCTGCTCGATCCCGGAGAGGCTCACCACCTTGGAGCACTCGAAGACCTCATCCCGCAGGCAGCCGATCAGGTCGGATCCGCCGGCGCAGGGACGCGCGTCGTCGGTTCCCAGGTGCTGGAGTGCCTCGTCGAGAGAGGTCGCGCGCACGTAGCTGAATTGCGGCAGCATGGCTCACGCCCCCTTTCCGGCGTCGGTCAACGCCTGAACCACCTTGAGCGGACTCGCGGGTGTCTCGGTGATGCGCACGCCCGTTGCGTCGTAGATCGCGTTGGCGAGGGCGGCCGCGGTGGCAATCGTCGCCGGCTCGCCGATCCCCTTTGCCCCGGCAATGTTGGCCTCGGGGTCGGGCACGTCGATCGGCACGCAGGTCATGTCGGCCGGCACGTCGAGCGCGGTCGGCAGCTTGTAGTCGTGCCAGTTCTTGTTCACCATCTTGCCCGTCTGGTCACCATCGAGCACGCGCTCCTCGGTCATGCCGAGTCCGATGCCCATGGTGATGCCCCCGAACACCTGGTTCTGGTAGGTGAGCCGGTTCATGACCCGCCCGCTGTCGTGGGCAGCCACGAAGCGCACGACCTTCACCTCCCCGGTCTTGGTGTTCACCTCTACCTCGCAAAACTGCGCAGCGAAGGGGCAGATCACCTTGTCGGCCGGGTTGGGGCCGCGGTGGGCCACACCCGTGATCATGCGCCGCCTCCGGATACTGCGCAACTCGAACAGAGACTTGGCCTGCGAAGGATCCCCGCCTGGAACGACCTTACCGTCCTCGAGCGTCAGCGAGGCGACGTCCAGCTCCAGCTCCTCGGCCGCCAGCGCAAGGATCTGTCTCTTGGCGTCGATGGCTGCCGCCCGTACGGTGGGCGATTCGGTCGGCACGGTCTTGCTGCCGCCGCTGGCGCTGGCGTACGCGGTGGTGCCGGTGTCGGCGTGGTCGATCTGCACGCTGTCTGGGTCCACGCCCAGCTCTTCCGCGACCACCATGGCCATGACCGTCTTGGTGCCGGTACCGATGTCACTGGCCCCCATGTTGAGGTTGACGCTGCCGTCGGCGAACACCTTCACGAACACGGTGCTCGGGGGTCCGCCGGCACCGTAGCCCCACAGGCTGCCGGCCATGCCGACGCCGCGCGTGATGTGCCCGTCGCCGTCCGCCGCGGTTGCCGCTCGTGCCTCGCTCCAGCCGAACGCCCTGGCGCCCTCCTCGAGGCACTGGCGCAGGCCGGTCGTGGTGTACGGCCTCCCGTTCCGTGCCTGGCTGATGGTCGGGACGTTATGGAGTCGCAGCTGCACCGGGTCCATGTCGATGGCCTCGGCCAACGCGTCCATCATCTGTTCCAGCGCCCAGGAGCACTGGGGGTGTCCCGGGGCGCGGAACGGCCGTGCGGGCCCCGCGTTGATGTAGACGTTGGTGAGCTCGGTGCGGACGTTGGGGCAGGTGTACAGGTCCCGCACCTGCCAGTCGAGCAGCGAGACACCGCCGGCGCGGTACGCACCGCTGGCGCCGCTTCCCACGTACTCGAATGCCGTGAGCGTGCCGTCCCGCTTCACCCCCGCCTTGAGCCACATGTTGCTGGGCGGCCGGTTCCCCACCGCGAGGTAGGTCTCC
>JBDGYO010000013.1:0-16621 GCA_039584015.1 Gemmatimonadota bacterium
GATGTGCTGACTGAGGTGGACCTTCACGGCCTGGACGGCCACGAAGATGGCGTTCTTGATGGCCCGGGCCGGCGAGCTCCCGTGGCAGATGATGGCCACGCCCTTCACACCCAGCAGTGGCGCGCCGCCGTACTCCGAGTAGTCGAGGATCTTGAACACCCGGCCCATCCCTGGGGTCTGCAACAACTCGGGCTCGATCTCCCGCTCCAGGAATCCAGCGAACAGGTGCGCGACCGTCTCGTAGAACTTGAGGAGCACGTTCCCCACGAACCCATCGCACACCACCACGTCCAGCTCGCCGCGGAGAATGTCTGTTCCCTCGACATTCCCCACGAAGTTGAGCTGTTGGTCGCTCTTCAGCAGCGCGTAGGTCTCCCGCACCGCCTCGTTCCCCTTTTCCTCTTCCTCGCCGATGTTCAGCAGGCCGACCGACGGGCTGTGGCGTCCCAGCACGTCGCGGGCGTACACCGCGCCGATGTGGGCGAAGCCCCGCAGCTCGCGCGGCTTGCAGTCGATGTTGGCCCCCGCATCGAGCACGAGCACCGGCTTGGTCGCCGTGGGGAAGAGCGCGCCGATCGCGGGCCGTTCCACCCCCTGATGCAACCCGAGCAGCAACGCGCTCCCCGCCATCACCGCACCGGTGTTCCCGGCCGAGATGAAGGCGTCGGTGTCACCGGCCTTGAGCCGCTCGAGGCCGACGCGGATGGACGACTTGCGCTTGCCCCGGATCGCCTGGAGCGGCTTCTCGCCCATGCCGATGGTCTCCGACGCGTCGATCACGCGAATCCGTCCTTCCGGCACCTCGAACCGCGCCAGTGCCTCCTCGACCGCAGGCTTGCGCCCGACCAGCTGGATCTCGCAGGATTCCGGCAGCTCGCGCGCGGCCTCGACCGCCCCGGTCACCGGGACGACCGGCGCGCGGTCACCTCCCATCGCGTCCAACCCGATCCGGATCACGCTAGGCTTCCTCGACCTCCACGCGCTTCTGGTCGCCGTAGAACCCGCAACTGGGACACACGTGATGCGGCCGCCGCGGGTCCCCACAGCGGGGGCACGGCTGCAGCGCCGTGACCTTCGCCTTCTGGTGCGTGCGCCGCTTGCGCTTGCGCGTCTTGGATGTCCGTCGCTTGGGAACAGCCATCGTCACTCCTCGTCGTTATGCAACCGCTGCTTGAGCTTCTCCAGTGCCCCCCACCGGGGATCGGGCTCCGGGAGGCACGAGCAGGGGCCGTCGTTCAAGTCCTTGCCGCACCGCGCGCAGAGGCCTTTGCACTCCTCGCGGCACAGCACGAACTCCGGCGCCGCCAGGATCAACTCCTCGCGCACCATGTCGCTCAGGTCGAGCTCGGCCGCCTGGACCGACACGGCGTAGGCCGTCTCGTCCTCGGCCGGGTCCTCCGTGAACAGCGCACGCACCTCGGCATCCAGCTTCACCGCCACGTCCGCCAGACAGCGCCGGCAGCTCGCCGCAAGAGCGCTCTCGAGGCGACCGTGCCAGTAGTAGCGACCGCCCCCACTCTCCATGAGGCGCCCGCGAATCTGTACCGGCTCCGCGAGCACGAAATCCACGTCCACAAAGAGCGGGTCGTCCACGGGGACGCCCGCAGTTGTCTCAATGGGACCTTCGTGCAGCGCGCGTAGTTCGACGCGCAACATAGCCGTTAAACCTATTCGGGACCTAGACTTGCGTCAACGCGCGGCGGCGTCCCACAGCCGTCGAATGTCGCCCTCCTCAAAGAAGAACGCGACCTCGCGCGCGGCGTTCTCGGGGGAGTCGGACGCGTGAATGGCGTTGCGCTCCTTGTTCTCGGCATAGAGCCGCCGCACGGTGCCCTCTGCGGCCTCGGCGGGATCGGTCGCGCCGATGATCGTACGCAGGTGGTTCACCGCGTCGTCCCGCTCCAGCACCATTGGCACGCAGGGACCGGACGTCATGAACGCCACCAGAGAGCCGTAGAACGGCCGCTCCCGGTGCACTTCGTAGAACGACTCGGCCTCAGGCTGTGAGAGTCGCATCAGCTTGGCGGCGCGTACCACGAAGCCGGCCTCTTCCAGGTGGGCGAGGATCTTCCCCGTCTTGCCGCTGCCGACGGAGTCCGGCTTGATGATGGCGAGCGTGTGCATCGGTATCACTTCAGTTCGATAGTTGTCGGTTTGGGACCTGATACGACCAGCCCGCAAACCACTTGCCGGCAGGCCCCCGCCAGGGGCCCTCGGGCAGCGAATTGCGGACCGCCAAATCTAACACCTCAGTCCAGGGAGCGAGGGGGGCGTCAGTGCTACGGCGGCACCCGTCGACCCGCTCGCCTTGTGGGTTCCCTTAAGTATTTATCCGACAACTACTTATGGCACCGCTCGCGGGCCGCCAATGACACACACGCTGGAGTCGACGAACACCACGTTGGCCCCGCTGCCACCGCTCTACCACACCCCGGCGCCGATCTCCAACACGTACGTCAGCTGGTCGATGTCGAAGAACCCGTAATTCCTGATCCCGATCCGCGCGCCCCAGAAGTCAGTCAAGAAGTTGAGGAACTTGAGCGGCGTGTGACCCAGGTTGGCGCGGAACTTGAGCCCGGTCTCCAGCACAAACTTCCACTCGCTCACTGTCATGGTGGAGTCCGCTGGGTCGTCCTCCCGGTCGTGCTCGGCACCCGCCGCCAAGTAGGTGTCCACCCAGCGCGAGGCCGACGGCGTGTACATCAACTGCCAGCCGAAGTCGCGCAGGTTGTAGTCCTTGAGGTACATGCGGTGGACGATGAAGCCGCCGCTGGTGGACTCCTCCAGGTTCTTCACGATGAAGAACGGGAACACGAACGAGAAGCCGAGGTCGCCGTCAGCCATGAACGCGATGGACAGCGATCTCACGACCTGGCCCGCGTCGAGCCAGTTCGTGAACTGGCCGATGCTGCCCACTTCCTTGACCTCGGGCCAGTCCAACACCTCCTTGTCCTTCAGGAAGTTCTCCAGGTGGTGCGGGTCACCCACTGCCATCTCGGTGGGCGGCAGGGGCCGCAGCTCGTACTGCACGTACTCGCCCTCCCGGAAGCGCCCGTCGATCGCCGGCCAGAGGGGGCTGTCATCCGGCAGCGGCGGCTGGATCCGGTGCTCTGGCTGACGGACCTTGGTCATCCAGGCCTGATAACCGCCGGTCGCCAGGGTGCCCGTGCGCATGTTGTCGCGGATGCCCCAGGCATCGTTGACGTGCCGGCTCACGTCGTAGGCAGGGGTGAAGTACCCGTCGGCATTCTTGTCGGTCGCGATGGCATGCTTGCCCTCCTCGACGAGGAGGGTCATGGGGAACCTCGAGTCCACATCGGTATCGGACGTGTTCCAGAACCACACGATGCCGTGCGCCTTACCCGTCACCTGCGTTACGACGAGGATGTACACCTGCTCGTCGCACTGCGCCGCGGAGTTCTCCTGTACGTAACTGTTACGGGGCCGGAACACGACCGCGCGGAATTCGGTGCCTTCCACATCGTGCACGTGGGCGCCGATGCCCTCCTCCGAGCTGAAGTAGGCGTAGAAGTGCATGCGGAAACCGACCGTGCGCTCCAGGTCTACGAGCGCGTTGCCGGGGTTCGTCGAATCCCGCACCAGCGTGGGCACCTCGTCCTCCGCAAAGCCTTCAACGCCCTGCTTTACGGTCACCATGTCGTCGAACAGGTAGTACACGACCGGGCGGTCGGGGGCTGTCTCGAACGGGAACACCTCCGGAAGGCGGATGTCCTCCCCCTCCTTGCGTTGTAGCAGCGGCTCGTCGGGCGAGAACCAGTAGACCGGGGCCATGTAGCTCGCGATCTCCTCCAGGGTCATCTGGCGCCGCGTGCCCCACCACACGGCGCCCGGGAGGTCGCTGAAGTCACATCTCGCCTGGGAGAGACCGGCCGGAGCCGGCATCGCCGACGCCGCCGTTTGGGCCGCGAGCGAGTTGGACAAGGAAACGACCGCGATGGCTGCCAGGGCCGTCACTGTCAGGAAGCTGCTACGCAGAGCGCGTTGCGGGGTCATGGAGAACTCCGTCCAATTGTCGTAGAAAGACCTTCGCGCCCCGGCTGGCTCATGGGAGTCGACCGAGGTACAGGAGGATAAGCTCGCTGTCGTCGGGCTGTCCACCGTCCACGTGTCGCCCCAACCCGAAGGGGTAGTTGTTGTCGTTGATGATCGCCAACACACCGTCGTCGAGCACGGCGAGCGCCTCGGTGGTCTCGTACGGGAAGGTGAACCGCCGCATGCCCGACCCCGCAAGGTCTTCGGGGTCGGCGATGTCGAGCAGGTCGATGACCTCCCGCTTGATCAGGAAGCCGTCTCCGTCTACCCGATCGAGCTCCACGAAGAACACCTTCTTGTGCCGTGCCGTCGGCCCCTGCCCCTCGTCGCGCTCGATCACAAGGAAGCCGCCGCCGCCAGCGGCCGTGATATCCGTAACGCCCACCGCCAGTGAATCCATGCGGTACCGGTGCGGCGGCTCGTACGGATCGGCGTAGGTGAACGCCTTCGTCCGCAGATCGAACGCGTAAATGTTGAGCTGTTCCTCCTGACCCACCAACGGCCGCTCGAGCATGGGGTACAGCGTCGTCCCGTCCGCGCTGAGCGCCATGCCCTCGAAGCCACCGCTGCGCGGCAGGTTGGGCTCCTCGTCCCCCCGCAACGGATGCTGCGGCGACCACACGCCCGGAAGAGGGATGGGAGGCTCGAGCAGCTTCCCCGTCGAGTCGGTGTGTAGCAGGAACGGGCCGAACTCGTCACCGAAGTAGAAGGTGCCATCGGCCACACGCCGGAACGACTCGACGTCGAAGTCCCAGCCGGTGAGCAGCCGGCCGTCACGAATCATGGGATCAACAGGAATGCTGCTTGCGGGATAGAACTCGAGATCGGCCGTGATCAGAAACGCGATGTGGCGATCGGGGTCCCGCAGCAGGAACGCAGACTCGACTTCGATGGTACCCGATCCGCCGACGCCCGTTCGGAAGTCGGGCCGCACTTCATACACACGCAATACGAAGTCCGGAGAGTTCTCCTTGCTGCCGTACCCGTTGTCGGGGAGGGCCAGGAAGGAGTCGTCGCCGTTCTCGATCAGTGCGGAGAACCCCTGTACCGGCTGGCGACCTTCGAACGGCGGCGTGCGGCCGTTGGCGGGCTCGACGAACTGCCCGGAGGTCGGACCGGGCACGAAGTGATCGGCCGGGAGCGTGGCAAGCCCGACGAGCGTCGGCTCGGGAGCTTCGGCGCACCCCACAAGCATCAGCGAAGCACCCAATGGCACCGTCAGGGCACCGATCAGTTGCCTCATGCCGTACTCCGGCTCCGGCTTCGCGCCTATTCCTCGATCTTCTCGTAACTGAACTTCTGCCCGCCCACCGATGCCTCGTACATCAGCCCGCCCTTCGTGGCCGTGACCACGGCGACGCCCTTGTTGTAGCCGAGATCCGCCGAGGCACCCGCGGTGAGTGCCACGGCTGAGACGCCCGCGTCGAACTCGAGGTTGCCACGCGTGAAGTGGTCGAAGGCGGTCTTGTCTTTGAAAAAAACCACTTCGCTGAACGCCTGCCCGCCGAGCTGGAAGCCGACCGACACCGCCGTGAGCGTCACCTTGCCCACCAGTTCGCCCTGCTCATACACGAGCCCCTTGCCGTGCGCACCGCCGATGCCGATACCACCCTTGCCCACGGACGGGAACACTGCGTAGCCGTACGCTTCCCTGAACCACCCCCGCATGCCAGGGTCGCCTTCCTCAAACTTCGCTCTGGTCGCCACCACATCCTCTTCCGATTGCGCGCTCACGGTCGACACGGTCAGCGCGAGGCCAACCAGGGCCAGCAGGGCTGCTGCAGCAAACCGTTTCATAGCCACTCCTCTCGATGGTGGGCTTCCATTGTGAACTTGAATGCACCGCCGCCAAGTCGACGCCACCGATGGTGTCGCGTCGTCAACCAAAACCTCATAGGGAACCTCGAGACCCGCCTCATTCGCTGGATGTTCCTCTTCTGGGTCGGCACGATCGGGACGATGATCACGCTGCTGCGCTTCGGGGGCGGCTAACCTACACCGTCCCGCCGCGGCTCGCTGCTACCGCCCCAGCAGCCGCCTCACGATATCCCCCCGGTCTAGGAACCCCACCAGCTTCCCTTCACTCACCACGGGGAACCGCTCGATGTTGCGGTTGAGCATCATGGTGGCCACGTCGGCCAGCGTCTGCTCCTCCGAGATGCACAGCACCGTCCGGTCCATCACCTCGCGCACGGGAAGGGTGTGCGGATCGGTGATGCCCTCGCCGCCGCGCGGCGCCTGGCGGAACTCTCCGCTGCTCAGCCGCTTCACGTACATCGGGAGCAGGTTGCGCAGCAGCTCTTGGTGGGTGATCACCCCCAGGACCTCGTCGGTCTCGGACACCACCGGCAGCGCCACCAGGTCGTGCGCCACCATGAGGCGCGCCGCCTCGCCCAGCGGTGCGTCGGGTTGCACCGAGAGGCGTCGGCGCACCATCACGTCACGTACGGTGAGGTAGCCGGGAAGGGTCAAGTCGGTCAGCACATCGGACTCGAGGATGTCCTCGGGTTTCTTCGCACCGAGGATCGTCTCCACCACTTCGTGCCGGCCCAGGGCTCGCGCGAACGCGCTCAGCGCGCGCAGGTGCGCGTTGCTCTCGCGCGGCGGCGCCACCACGAGGATCACGATGCGCGACTTCTTCTCCTCGTCACCCTCCAGGCGCACGGGCTTCTTCGCGACACCCACCGCGGCCGCATGCTCGCTTACCGACTCGGTGCGGTAGTGCAGCATGAAGGCTTGCCCGACCGGCACGATCTCCTTCGGCAGGGCACCGCGCACCAACTCCCGCAGCTGGTCGGGCTCGGTCACGACCCCAGAGTCGACCATGGATTCGGTCAGCTCCAGGGCCGCGTCCTTGAGCGCCGTGGCCGCCAGCGGCACGATCACCCGCTTGCGGTCCAGTAGCTCGATGAGCTTCATGCCGCTACTCCCTGCTCCTTCAGCAACGAGACCACCTCGGCCGGCCGGTCCATGACGGCGATCCCGGCCGCCGCGAACGCCGCCATCTTCTCCTCGGCGGTCCCAGAGGAACCCGAGATGATGGCGCCCGCGTGCCCCATGCGACGGCCCGGCGGCGCCGTGCGACCGGCAATGAAGCCCACCACCGGCTTGCTGACGTGCTGGGTGACGTACTCGGCGGCGTTCTGCTCGTCGGTCCCGCCGATCTCGCCGATCACCACGATTGCCTCTGTCTCGGCATCGGCTTGGTATGCCTCGAGACAGTCGATGAAGTTGGTGCCGATGATGGGATCGCCACCGATCCCGATACAGGTGGACTGGCCCATGCCGTTCTGCGTGAGGTGGTGGATCACTTCGTACGTCAGCGTGCCGCTGCGCGACACCACGCCCACGTTCCCCTCCGCGCAGATCTGGCCCGGGATGATACCCACCTTGGACTGCCCCGGCGAGATGATGCCCGGGCAGTTGGGACCGATGAGCCGCGTGCCGCGCTCCCGCAGGAACGGCATGACCCGAGTCATGTCCTGCACCGGCAGGCCCTCCGTAATGCACACCACGAGCCCGACACCCGCGTCCGCCGCCTCGAACACGGCGTCGGGCGCGAAGCGACTCGGCACGTAGACGATAGACGTGTTCGCGCCGGTCTCGGCCACGGCCTGCGCCACCGTGTTGAAGATCGGCACCTGCTTGTCAAAGGTCTGTCCCCCCTTGCCCGGGGTGACGCCCGCAACCACCTGCGTGCCGTATTCGATCATCTGGCGGGTGTGGAACGAGCCATCCCGCCCGGTGATGCCCTGCACCACCAGCTTGGTGTTGTTGTCGACAAAGATGCTCACGCCGCCTCCTGCGCCAGTTTCACCGCCTGCTGCACGGCCTCGTCCATATCCGTGAGCGCCTCAAAGCCCGCCTTGGTCAGGATGTCCACGGCGAGGTCCTCGTTGGTGCCCGTGAGCCGAATGACGATGGGCCGATCCAGCTTCGTGCCTTTCGTGGCCGTGACGATCCCGTTCGCCACGTCGTCGCACCGCGTGATCCCCCCGAAGATGTTGAACAGGATACTCTTCACGGCGGGATCCGACGTGATGATCTTGAGCGCCGTGACCACCTTCTCGGGACTGCTGCTCCCTCCGATGTCGAGGAAGTTGGCCGGCTCACCACCGTAATACTTCACCAGGTCCATCGTCGCCATGGCGAGCCCGGCCCCGTTCACGCAGCAGCCGACGTCGCCGTCGAGCGGGATGTAGGAGAGCCCCATGTCGCGCGCCTCGACCTCGGACGGATCCTCCGCCGAGGTGTCTCTCAAATCGGCGATGTTGGGACGCCGCTCCAGCTCGTTGTCGTCCACGCCGATCTTCGCGTCGAGCGCGACTACCTCACCGCTCGGCGTCGTGATGAGCGGATTGATTTCGGCCAGTGAGGCACCCGCATTCTGAAACGCCCGGAAGAGCTGCTGCATGATCTTCGCAGCTTGCCGTACCTGCCCCACGTCGTCGTACAGCTCGAATGCCAGCTGCATGGCCTGGTGCGGGAGCAGCCCGAAGCGCGGATCGATGGCCACCTTGAAGATCTTCTCGGGTGTCTTGGCGGCAACTTCCTCGATGTCCACGCCGCCCGCCGGGCTCACCATCATCACCGCTTGCTGCGACTCGCGGTCCACGATCACGCCCACATAGCTCTCCGAGGCAATCTGGGCCAACGGCGCCACCAGCACCTTTTCCACGGTGAGTCCCTTGATCTGCATCCCGAGGATCGCGGCGCCGTGCTGCTTGGCCTCCGCGGCGGTCTTCGCGAGCTTCACGCCGCCGGCCTTGCCCCGTCCCCCGGTATGCACCTGCGCCTTCACCACGACCGCGCCACCCATCTTCTTGGCGATCGCCTCCACCTCGTCCGGCGTCGTCGCGACGTCGCCGTCGGGCACGGGAATCCCCGCAGCCTTCAGCAGCACGCGCGCCTGATATTCGTGCAAGTTCACTCCATCGCTCCTGTGATAGTCGTTCCCGCCTCACCACGAATGGCCGCGAGACCGTCCGGAAGGTCGGCGATCACCGCTCGCCCACCGCCCTCCCGTATGAACGCCACCGCCGCTTCGACTTTGGGTCGCATGCTTCCGAGCCCCAGCTCGTCGCCGTCCAGCAACTCCTCGGCCGCGTCGACCGACAGCCGCCCGAGGGCCTCGGCCTGCGGGGTGCCCCAACCGCGGTACACCGCGTCCACATTCGTGAGGATCAACAACGTGTCGGCACCGAGCCGGCTGCCCAGTATGGCTGCCACCCGGTCCTTGTCCACCACCGCGTCCACTCCCTCCCAGTGTAGTCGCTCGTCCAAGTAGACCGGGGGCCCACCGCCCCCGGCCGCGATCACGATCTTGCCCTCATCCACCAGCTGTCGTACCGCGTCAGCCTCCACCACGTCGTGTGGTTCGGGACTCGGCGCCAGGCGACGCCAGTGGCCGCCACCGTCCTGCCCCACCGCGACACCGCGCTTGCGGAGGCGCTCGACCACCTCCGCGTCGAGCGCGTGCCCAATGTGCTTGGTCGGCTCCGCCAGCACGCCGCCCGGCTCCACCTGCGTCTGGGTGATCACGGTGAGCACCTCACGCTCGATCCCCAGCTTGTGCAGCGCGTTCTGCAGCGATTGCTGGATCATGTAGCCGATCCACCCTGCTGTAGACGCCACCAGCACTCCCAGGGGGAGCGCCTCGACGCGCTCGCGGGCAAGCTCGTTGCGCACCAGTGCATCACCCACCTGTGGAGCATTGCCGTGCACGATCGCGATGTGCCACCCCTCCTGCGCGAGGGCCACCACCGCACTCAGCGATTCGCGCGTGTGCGCGAACTGCACGTGAATGTCGGCCCGCTCCCCCGCGGGCGCGAGCGCGTTGCCCCCGAGGGCCACCACTATCGTTCCCGGTCGCGTCGTCACGGCGAGTGCAACCTAGCCGGGCCCCGAAACCGCAGCAAGCGACTCACGGGAGCGTGTCCGGTTCGCTGGTCAGAATGCGCCGCAACTCCTCGTAGGCGCGCCCGAAGGCTACCCAATCCCCACTGCGCCGCGCCGCATCCATGCGCTCGAACCAGCGGCGCGCCTCCTCCTTCTCGGTCGCCGCCATGCCGAAGGGCGCGGGCGCCGTGCGCAGGCGCGTGAGCGCGGTGCGCAGGTCGGAGCCGCTACCGGCGGCCCGCCCCCAGCCCACGGCCACGTCCACCAGTTGCGGCGCCGCCCCCTCACCCGGTGAGACGTAGCCCGTCTGCAACGCGAGCACACCGTCGTCGAACGGCGCCATGCGGAGACGTCCCTGGATTCCCTCCGGGTCGGCCCGCAGGCGTCCCAACTGGCGTGCCGCCTGGGCGGGTCCCGGCACCCCGAGCGCTGCATCGATGGCGAGATACACGAGCCGGGGCGCCCCGTCCCGCACCGTGCCGTCCACGATGCCGGCAAGGGCCCCGTCCTCCGGCGCCGTCAACGCGGCCATGAGCCGGAGCCTGGTCACCGAATCGGCGGGGGTGGTCCCCACCCAGCGGTACGGCTCCTGTCCCAGGGGAAACGCCGCAGCCACAGGGGGACGCTGTCTGCCGCCCGCTCCGTCCCCCCGGATTTGCAGCAGGGCGACCTGCACGGCGAACAGCTCCGCCGGATAGGCCAGGTGTGGCTGCAGCGCCGTCGGCAGCTCGCCGGCCGGGCGCACGATCTCCGGCGCCAGCACCGCCCAGGCGGCGGTGAGCGGATCCGCATCACGGGTCAGGTAGACCGCCGTGCGTCCCGTGGCAGCCTCCACCACCCCGATCAGCGACGACCGCAGGTAGCGCACCGACTCGCCCCGCCACCGCACCGTCGGTGCGAGCGGGAACGCGTCGGCCGAGACCAGGCCGCTGGCCAACCAGTAGAGCGTATCGCCGACGACAACCGCGCGCACATCACTGAAGGCCGCGAACGGCGCGTAGTGCTCGAGCCGCTCCAGCACGTCGCGGTGCCACACGATCAGCGACTGGGCGGTGACCACGTCGGATGTCACGACGCGCGTGCTCTGAAGCGTCCAGGCAAGGGCCATACGGCGCCACAAGCCGCCGGCCGGGGCGCCTGCGACGGGGCCGTCGTCCGGCGAAACGACCGCGAAGTTGACAGCGGCCGGCCGGAATCGCACCGTCCGCCGCGCCAGGGTGAGCTCGGTCGCCTGGGCCACACCCGAGTCGGCGCGCGCCAGGTGCGGCACGAAGTACGGCAGGCCGGCGGGCGCGATGCGGTGCGCCTGGATCGCTGCTGCGCCCGTCGCCGCCGCGTAGGGGCCTTGGTGCACCGCCTCCCAGGAGAGCTCCTCCGGTGGGATGGTGGCGGGATCCACCTCACGCGTCGCGACGTAGACCGGCACCGCCGATCCGTCGGACGTCCGGTAGAGTCCGAGCGTGGCGTCGCCGAATCGGGCGGGTGGCTCGGCACCCACGGTGCGATTGAGCAACACGCCGACGGTAAAGCCGTCCCACAGGGGCGCCGTGGTGAGTGCGGCCGCGTGTGCGCGCGCGGCGGACGGATCGGCCGCCGCCGTGAGCGCCAGGCCCATCGTGGGCGGGCGCGCGTCGAACGCGAGCCCGACCATCGTATCGCGCCGCGACTCGACCGACTCCAGTGCGAGCTCCTCCGGCGTGCGGACCGCGGCTGCAAACGTGGGAACCACGTAGTGCCCGACGAACGAGACCGACGCGAGCACGATCCACGGCGCCGCGACGACCGCGACCCGCGAGAAGCGCACCCACAGCAGGGAGAGCGCTGCCGCCACCAGAGCCAGGAGGCTCAGTGCCCGCGCCACCGGTAGGCGAACCGTGGTGAGCACCGTGTCGCTGGGTACACCGTGGATTCCCGCCACGTACTCCACCGGCTCGAGCCGATAGCCCCAGAACAGCGCGAGCGCGAATGCCGCCAAAAGACCGGCGAGGTGCCACCGCGCCAGGTCCCCGACGCGGAGACGGCGGCCCGTCCATCGCACTGCACCGACCGCCGCGTAGAGCAGCCCGATCACGGCGAGCATCACACCGCTCAGCAACGTGATGAACGAGTGGACGGTGCGCGACCAGGGAAGCTGGTACAGGTAATACCCGAGATCGCGGCCCAGGACCGGGTCGGCGGCGCCGAGCGAGACCCGGTAACCGGCGAGGGCACGCACGTACCACCACCCGTCGGCGCGGTGACTGAAGGCAATCGCCAGGAGCAGACCGATGGCCACCGCCGCGATCAGCAGATAGCGGCGCGGCACGGCCTCGAGGATCTCGAGGTTCCCGAGCCGCCGGGGCACGTGCACCGAGCCGATGGAGCGGTAGACCAGGTAGAGATTGCCGAGACACCAGAGGGCGGCGCCGGTGAACGCCGTGAGGAACAGCAGTGTCTCCAGTCGGTGAATCAGGGCGTGCGTGGCGGCGACGCCCAGCGCCTCGGCCCAGAGGGCGTTCGCCGTGCCGGTGGCCAGCCAGCGCCCCAGCAACAGTGCGTTCAGCAGCACGACAACCGCCACCTGCAGAGATCTCCTCGCCGACGGCGCCATGCCTACACCCCGATACCCTGCTCCTCGAGCCAGCCCTCCACCTCGCCCCGGTAGGCGGCCAACGCCTCCTCGGTGGCGGCCTCGAACCGCATGACCAGCACGGGCTGCGTGTTCGAGGCCCGCAACAACCCCCACCCCTCGGGGAAAGAGATCCGCACGCCGTCGAGCGTGAGCACCTGGTAGCGCTCGCTGAAGTGCCGTGCCGCAGCCTCCACCACCGCGAACTTCCGCTCTTCGGGACAGTCGACCCTGAGTTCGGGCGTCGTGTGCGTCTGCGGCAGATCGGCGAGCAACGTGGAGAGCGCGCCGTCACCGCGCGCCACGATGGCCAGCAACCGTGCTGCGGCGAACAAGGCGTCGTCGAATCCGTAGTAGTCGCCGCCGAAGAACATGTGCCCACTCATCTCGCCCGCCAGCGGCGCAGCCAGCTCCTTCATCTTGGCCTTGATGAGCGAGTGGCCCGTCTTCCAGATGACGGGCTCCAACCCCGCCGCACCCAGTGCGTCGGCCAGCACGTCGGAGCACTTCACGTCGAAGATGACGGCGTGACCGGTGCCGGCGCGCTCTGCCAGGTCGCGTCCGTACAGCACCAGCAACTGATCGCCGTACACGATCTGGCCGTTTTCATCCACCGCGCCGATGCGGTCTCCGTCCCCGTCGAACGCGATCCCCAGCTCGGCACCCGTTCTTCGCACCGCTTCCTGCAGATCCACCAGGTACTCCGGCACGGTCGGATCGGGATGGTGGTTGGGAAAGGTGCCGTCCGATTCGCAGAACAGTGGTACGACGTCGGCCCCCAGCCGGGTGAGCGTCGTTTCCGCTGCGAGGCTCGCGCTTCCGTTACCGCAGTCCACCACCACCTTGACCGGGCGGGCGATCGGCGCGTTGCGCGACACGATCGCCTCCACATAGCGCGGCAGCATCGAGTCGTCGGCCTCGAGCCCGCCCGCACCGGTGTCTGTCGCGTCCTGCTCGATGAGACGGCGAATCTCCTGGATGTCCTCGCCGTGCAGTGTCTCCCCGGCCGCCACCATCTTGAATCCATTGAACTCGGGCGGGTTGTGGGAGCCGGTCACCTGGACACCGCCATCCACGTCGAGCTCGTGCAGCGCGAGGTAGAGCGCCGGCGTGGGCACCACACCGACGTCCACCGCCACCCCGCCGGCCTGCGCCACCCCGTCGCGCACGGCACGCGCGAGGAGCTCGCCCGAGGGGCGGTTGTCTCGCCCCACCGCGAGCCGCGGATCGCGACCGATGCGGGCCCGCGCGATCGTCGTCACCGCGCGGCCGATCGCATGCGCAATCGGCGCGGTCAACTCCTGGTCGACCACGCCGCGTATGTCGTACTGCCGGAAGATGAACGCGGGTACGTCCAAGGCCGCTCCTTTATCGCGCCACGGTCATCATCACCGACGGCTTGAGATCCTCGGTTCCCTGCCGCGCCGCGTCCAACACCCTATTAGGCCACACGCCGAACAGGAGCAAGCAGACGGCCAGCGCAGCCACGATCCAGCGGGAGGCCCCGACGAGTGCGGATCCCTCGTGCGCCGTCTCCGACGCCGGCGGCTTCATGTACATCGCCATGATGATCGGCAGGTAGAAGCCCGCCGAGATCACGGTGGAGGCAACCAGGATGACCGCCAGGCTCCCCTGCCCCGCCTGAACCGCTGACGAGAGGATGAGCCACTTGCCGATGAAGCCCGCCGTCCCGGGGAATCCAAGCAGGGAGAGCATGAAGATCGTCATCGCCGCAGCCATCCAGGGACGGTGCCTCGCCAGCCCGTTCAAGTCATCGACCCGCACGTCCCGCTCGCCGCGCCGGCCAATGGCGGCGAGCACGGCGAACGCCCCCACCGTCATGAGCGTATAGGCGAGGACGTAGAACAGGAAGGCCGCTGCCCCGAACTCCGTTCCGGCCGCGACCGCGGCCAGCAGGTACCCGGCGTGGCCGATCGAGCTGTACGCCAGCATCCGCTTGATGTGGCGTTGCACGAGGGCGATGAGGTTCCCCACCACCATCGTGATCGCCGCGAGCCACCACACGATCTCGGTCCACACGACGTCCGCCGGCCCCAACCCCTGGAGTAGCACGCGAATCATCGCCGCGAACGCCGCCGCCTTCACCGCCGCCGCCATGAACGCGGTGATCGGGGTGAGCGCGCCGTCGTACACGTCGGGCGTCCACATGTGGAACGGCACGGCCGCCACCTTGAAGGCGAAGCCGACCAGGAGGAGGCCGGTCCCGACCAACAGCATGGTGTTGGACTCGAGCCCCAGCGCCGTGATGCG
Source organism: Gemmatimonadota bacterium (assembly GCA_039584015.1). Classification (GTDB taxonomy): domain Bacteria; phylum Gemmatimonadota; class Gemmatimonadetes; order Gemmatimonadales; family GWC2-71-9; genus WVYX01. Next base: position 14,831 of record JBDGYO010000013.1, read on the forward strand.
GGCGTACATCAGGGTGACGTCGGTCGTGCCCGTCGCCCCGTAGATCAGCGCGATGCCGTACAGCAGGAACCCCGAGGCGAACGCCCCCAGCAGGAAATACTTGAGCGACGCTTCCGCGGCGAACACCGAGCGGCGGTCGATGCCGGCCAGCACGTAGATGCAGATCGACATCAGCTCGAGGCCCAGGAAAATCAGCACCAGGTTCGTGCTGCCTCCCATGAACATCATGCCGATCGTGGCGAACAGCAGCAGCAGGTAGAACTCGGGGACGTGCACCCGCTCGCGCCCCAGATACCCCAGCGATAGCAGCGCCGCCAGGATCGCTCCCAGCAGGAAGATCGTGTCGGCGAGATAGCGGAAGCGGTCGAGCGCGATCCACGCCTCGTGGCCCGCCGGTGACACGTCGCGCACCCAGAACCCCAGGACCACGCTCAGGGTCACGACCAGCCCCAGCACGGCGAGCTGGCCAACGAGGCGCTGGTCGCCCTCGGTCTTGTGGCGCCACGCCACGACGAGCATCAACACGACGCTCCAGCCGGCGAGCACCAGCTCCGGCAACACCGCCAGGGCGAGCCCGCCCGGCCCACTCAGGTCAATCTGCGGTCCCATCTACCGCTCCACTCCCGGCACAACCGCCTCGGCGTGTTGCAGCTCGATCGCCGGCGGCTCACCGCGCACCTGCTCCACCAGCGCCTGCGACGACGCCTCTATTCGCTTGAGGAACGGCCGCGGGTACAAACCGATCCAGAGAATGCAGATGACCAGCGGAATCAGCACCGCCAACTCGCGCCGCGACAGATCGGGCAGGCCCTCGTTCTCGGGTTTGTCGAGCTTGTTGTAGATGATCCGCTGCAGCGCCCGCAGCAGATACATGGCCGCGACGATCACCCCGGTGGCCGCAATCACCGTGGCCCAGGGGTACTCACCGAAGGAGCCCAACAGCACGAGGAACTCCCCCACGAACCCGTTGGTCCCGGGGAGCCCGATCGAGGAGAGCGCCACCACCGTGAGTACGGTGGCGAGCACCGGCACGACCTTGGCCAGTCCGCCGAACGCCGCGATCTCGCGCGTGTGGCGCCGCTCGTACAGCATCCCGGCCAGGAAGAACAGCGCCCCCGTCGAGATGCCGTGGCTGATCATGATCATGATGGCGCCCTCGACGCTCTGCAGCGTGAGCGCCCAGATCCCGAGCATCACGAAGCCCAGGTGCGCCACCGACGAGTACGCCACGAGCTTCTTGAAGTCGGGCTGCACCATGGCAACGAGGCCGCCGTACATGATCCCGATCAGCGCCAGCAGCACCACCACGTTTACCACCGCGGGGTTGAACGCCACGTCCGGGTAGAACGGCAGCGCGAAGCGCAGGAACCCGTAGGTTCCCATCTTCAGCAGGATGCCCGCCAGGATCACCGACCCCGCCGTGGGTGCCTCCACGTGCGCGTCGGGGAGCCACGTGTGGAACGGGAACATCGGGACCTTGATGGCGAACGCCAGGAAGAAGGCGCCGAAGAGCCAGAACGCCCAGGGCGCCGTCACCCCGATGTTGGCCAGCATGTGGTCGTACGCGAACGAGTAGGTGCCGGTGGCGTGCCCCACTTGGTAGTAGATCCACAGGATCGCCACCAGCATGAGCAGCGAGCCCACGAAGGTGAACACGAAGAACTTGATGGCGGCGTACAGCCGGCGCGGCCCACCCCACACCCCGATGAGGAAGTACATCGGGATGAGCATGATCTCCCAGAACACGTAGAACACGAAGAGATCGAGGGCGAGGAACACGCCCAGCATGCC
>JBDGYO010000014.1:0-16596 GCA_039584015.1 Gemmatimonadota bacterium
AAAAGAGGCGGGGTACGATTACAATACGCGGATCGCGTTGAGCATCTCCGGCGCAGAGGATGTGCTGGTGGCGGCCGACGCGCACCGGAATTTCATTGCGGGCGAGACCCTGGCCCGCCATCTCGAGGCAGGCGACGACCTGCCGAACTCGGACGTCCGCGAAGTGGTGGACATTGACGGCCGGAGCGTCGTGCTCTCCGTGAGGAGGGCCGAGGCCGAGCAGACTGGCAGGGACGACGAAGGATGAAGAAGAAGCAACTGGAGCACCTCGAGAAACGCCTGCTCGAAGAGCGCGACCGCGTGATGAAGGAGCTCGGTCAGTACGACGAGCAGTTCAGCGGCACGCTTCAGAGCTCTGATGGCGATCTCTCCTCCTACTCGTTCCACATGGCGGATCAGGGAACCGACGCCATGGAGCGGGAGAAGCAGTTCCTCTTTGCCTCCAAGGAGGGCCGCTATCTCTGGCACGTGAACGAGGCGCTGCGCCGCCTGTATTTCTCCCCCGAGAAGTTCGGAGTGTGCCACGAATGCGGTGAGGAGATCGGCTTCGAACGGCTCGACGCCCTGCCGCACGCGCGGCTGTGCATCAAGTGCAAGGCCAAAGAGGAAGATGCAAAACGGGCTTAAGTCCCCGTTGTTCTGGGGGATCGCACTCGGAGTCGTGGTGCTGGACCTCGTGACCAAGCAGTTGGCGGTCGCGACCCTCGCCCACGCCCCGGTTCCGATTCTCGGAGATTGGCTGACCCTGCGGCTCGTCTTCAATCCCGGTGCGGCGTTCGGCATTCACGTCGGCCAGTACTCGCGCTGGGTGTTCATGGTACTCGCGCTGGTAGCGCTGCTCGTGCTGGGCTCGATGGTGCGTGTCACGCGCTCCACGCAGTGGGTGCGCCTCACCGCCCTGGCGCTGGTGTGTGGCGGGGCGGTCGGCAACCTGCTCGACCGCGTCCGGAGCAGTCGCGGCGTGGTGGACTTCATCGACGTGTGGGTCGGTGCGTTCCACTGGCCCACTTTCAACGTCGCCGACATGGCGGTCACGTGTGGTGCCATTGCTCTGGCCCTCGTGCTGTGGCAAGAGGGGCGGCAGGGTGGTGAGACCACCGCGGAGCACGCCGGTCCGGCCGAGGCGTGAGCCAATTCCCCTCGTCACGTTCCACGTCGCCACTGAATCGACGGAACGTCTCGACCGGTTCCTAGCCGACCAACTCTCTCTCTCTCGCACACAAGCTGCCCGGCTGATCGCCGCCGGCGGCGTCACCGTCAACGACCAACCGGCTCGTGCCTCACGCACGCTGGGGCGGGGGGACGCGGTACAGGTCGAGATTCCGGAAGAGGCGCCGCCCCGGGAGCTCACGCCGTATCCCCTGGCGCTCACGGCGGTGTTCGAGGACGACGCGCTCATGGTCCTGGAGAAGCCGGCCGGCCTCGTGGTCCATCCGGCTCCGGGGCACTGGGACGACACCCTGCTCAATGCCTTGGTCGCGCGGGGCACGTCCCTCGCTGGGGGCGGCCCCGGACGACCGGGGATCGTCCATCGGTTGGACAAGGGCACCTCGGGCCTGCTCATCGTGGCCAAGACCGAGACCACGCATCGGGCGCTGTCCCGAGCGCTGGGGCGCCGCAAGGTGCACCGGGTGTACGCCGCCCTCGTGTGGGGCCACATCCCCGAATCGGTGGACGTGGACGCCGCGGTGGCGCGGCACCCGACCGACCGGAAGCGCATGGCAGTCCTGGCCACCGGGCGGCCGGCTCAGAGCCACGTGGAGCCGGTGGCGCGGTTCGAGACCTGTGATCTGGTGCGGGTGAAGCTGGCCACCGGCCGCACGCATCAGATACGGGTGCACCTGGCCCACATCGGCCATCCCATCGTGGGAGACCCCGTGTACGGTCAGGGTGGTGCCCGGCGGGTCACGGGGTCTCAGCGACGGCTGGCCGAGGCGGTGGAGCACGCCGCGCCGCGCCAGTCGCTCCATGCGGCACTCCTCGGATTCACCCACCCCGAGAGCGGTGCGTGGACCGAGTTCCGCAGCGAATGGCCCACGGATCTGCACCCGGTCCTGGCGCAGGCGGCGGGCGATTCGAGTCTGCTTGCTCGCCCCAATATGTTGGACTATCTTGGCTTCTTTAAATAAGATGCGCGACTTGGCGGGTGTGCGAATCTTGGTCTTTCGGGTGGCCGATCGGCTGTGTGCGGCCGAGGTCGCAGCCGTCCGCGAGATCCTCCCGAGGCAGGAGGCCACCCGCATCCCCGGGGCGGAAGGGGCCGTCGCCGGCCTCATCAATGTCCGGGGCCAACTCGTGCCGTTGATGGACGGGAGTCGTGCGCTAGGCCACAGCACCGACGGCGGGGGGCGAACCATAGTGCTGCTCGAGGTGAGCGAGCAGATGGTCGGCTTCACCGTCGACGAAGTGATCGACCTGGTGACCGTTGCTGCCGGCGACCTCTCCGATCGCGGCGACCTGCCGGGCGTCGATCCCCGGTTGGTACGGGCAGTGGGCCGGCGCGGGGACGACTCGTTCGTTCTTCTCGATCTCGAAGCATTGCTGACCCCAATCCTCAGCGTGTAGGGAGGGTGTGTGAGCCATACGGTACTCGTGTGCGATGACGCGATCTTCATGCGGACGATGATCAGCGACATCCTGACGCAGGCAGGCTACGAGGTGGTGGGCGAGGCGGAGACCGGCACTCAGGCGGTCGAGAAGTACAAGCAGCTGAAGCCCGACCTGGTCACCATGGACATCGTGATGCCCGACATGGGCGGTATCGACGCCGTGCGCGAGATCGTCCAGGGTGATCCCAGCGCCCGAGTCCTCATGTGCAGCGCCATGGGCCAGCAGGCGCTGGTGGTCGAGGCGATTCAGGCGGGAGCCAAGGACTTCGTCGTCAAGCCGTTCCAGCCGTCTCGGGTGTTGGAGGCGGTGCAGCGGGTGCTCGGCTAGGCATGGACCTCTCGCAGTATGCGGAGCTCTTCCTCGCCGAAAGTCGCGAACACCTCAGTACCATCAACCAGCTCCTGCTGGAGTGGGAGCGAGACCCGCAGGCGAGTGAGCCCGTTGCCGGGATCTTCCGGGCCATGCACACGATCAAGGGCATGGCCGCGACGATGGGCTATGCCAAGGTCGCCGACCTGGCCCACCGTACGGAGAATCTCCTGGACCTCTTGCGGCGCGGTAAGCGGACCGCGTCCGACGAGGTGCTGGAACTCCTCTTCAAGAGCGCCGACTCTCTCGAGCAAGCCATAGAGGCGTCCGTCGCCGGGCGCGAGTCCGCAGTGGACCTCGCCGGCGTCGTACAGGCCATCGACGAGACCGCGTCGGCCTTTGAGAAAGTCGTGGAGCGTCCCAAGCAGGCCCGACCCTCGGCCCCGGCCGTGTCGGCGGGGGCCGGTGAAGGGCGGGCGGTGCAGGTCACGCTGGTGTCGGAGTCGCCGCTCAAGGGCGCCCGGGCGCTGATCATCCTGCAGCAGATGGAAACGCTGGGGCGGGTGCATGCGGTGGAGCCGCCCATCAGCTCCATGGAGGGCGACGAGTTCGGCGGGCGCTTTGCATTTCGGCTGGAGACCGATGCGGCCGCCGATGTGATCGAGCAGGCCATCCGCGGCGCCGGAGATGTGGAGCGGGTGGAGATCGCGTCGACCGAGGATGTGCAGCCGGCGGCCGGGGCTGTGGGGCGTAAGGCGCGGCACATTCGGGTCGACCTGCAGCGCCTCGACGCGCTCATGAATCTGATCGGCGAGCTCCTCACCACGCGTGGGGCGCTGGCCGAGATCAGCGTGCAACGCGCCGATCCCGAGCTGGAGGAGGTCAGCGCGAAGTTCTCCCAGCTGGCCGCCGATCTCCAGAACGAGATCATTCAGGCCCGCATGACGCCGGTGTGGCAGGTGTTCGACCGGTTTCCCCGTCTGGTGCGGGATCTTGCCCGCAAACTCAACAAGCAGGTCGCCTTCCGAGTGGCAGGGAAAGAGATCGAGCTCGACCGGGCGATCCTGGACGAGATCGGTGATCCGCTGGTGCACCTGCTGCGCAACGCCGTGGACCACGGGATCGAGAGTCCCAAGGTGCGCAAGGCGGCCGGCAAGCACCCTGAAGGTGTGATCGAGCTGAGTGCGATGCGGGAGCGCGCGGCGGTAGCCATTCGCGTGCGGGACGATGGGCGCGGGATCGATCGCGAGAAGGTCTTGGTTCGTGCGAAGGAGCTGGGATTCGTGGACGCCGACGTAGACTCGCTGAGTGACGAGGTGCTGCTGCGTGTCCTGGCGCAGTCCGGCATGAGCACGGCGGCGGAGGTGTCGGACATTTCGGGTCGTGGTGTGGGGGTCGATGCCGTGGTGCATGCGACGCGGAGCATGGGAGGTGGGGTCGAGGTTCAGACCACCGCGGGGGAAGGGACGACGTTCACCTTGCGACTTCCCACGACGCTGGCCATCGTGCGGGCCCTCATCACGCGCGTTGGAGAAGAGCGGTATGCGCTCCCCATCACCCACGTTGCCGAGACGCTCGACCTCGGCGCCGCCGAAGTGACTCGGGTGGACGAGCGCGACGCCATGACCTTGCGGGAGGGAGTCGTGCCGCTGGTGTACCTGCGGCGCATGCTGGAGATCGCGGGGGACGGCCCGGTCCGGAGCCCGGTGATCGTGCTACAGATTGGAGAACGACGTTCCGGCCTGGTAGTGGACCAACTGGTCGGCCAGCAGGAAATCGTCGTGAAGACCTTTACGCCGCCGCGGGGGATGCTGCCCATCTTCAGTGGCGCAACGATTCTCGGAGAGGGGCGCCCCGTTCTCATCTTGGACGCGGGCGGTCTCGTCTAGGAGCGAGCATGGTAGACCTGCAAGATCTCGAAGAACTGCAGCTCGATGCTCTGAGAGAAGTAGCCAACATCGGCGCGGGGCATGCGGCGACGGCGCTCTCCCAGCTCACCGACCGCCGCATCATGATCAGCGTGCCGCAGATCTACGTCGAACGCCTGGAGGAGGTGCCGAGTATCCTCGGTGACTCCCAGGAGGTAGTGGCTGCCGTTCTCATGCACATGCTGGGAGACCTGACGGGCCGCATGCTCCTCGTGGTGCCGCAGAGCAACGCGATGTTGCTGAGCGACCTCCTGTTGCGGCGCGAGCCGGGGACCACGTCGGAATTTGGCGATCTGGAACAGTCGAGCATCAAAGAGGCGGGCAACATCCTGGGTGGGGCCTACATGAACGCCCTCTCGGACTTCATGGGAATGATGCTGCTTCCCTCCGTTCCCAGTCTCGCTGTGGACCTCTCGGGTGCCGTGCTGAGCACCACGCACCTGAGCTTCGGGCGGGACAAGGATGTGGTGTTCTGCGTCGAGACCAACTTCCACTTCGAGGAGGCGGGCGCGGACCTGCGGGGCCATTTCATCCTGCTGCCTGACGTCGCCTCGCTGAACTCCATCTTCGACGCCATCCGTATCTGATCTGATGCCGACAGGGGCCCTCCCGCAGAAGGACCGCGATGTCCTCCGGTCGTTCGCCAGGCGGATCGACCCCTCGGATGCAGGCGCCCACAACAATCTGGGTGTGCTATACCATCGCAAGGGGCTGGTCGAGGACGCGATCTCCGAGTTCCAGCGGGCGCTGGAACTCGACCCGAAGATGCACACCGCCCGACGCAACCTGGAGATCGCGTACAAGGAATCGGGCTTCTACGATCGGCGGATCGCCGAACTGGGCGAGCGGCTGCGCACGGATCCCGAGGACGTCAACGCCCGCTGGGAGCTAGCGCGGGCCTACGCGTCGCTGGGGCAGTACGACGACGCGGCGCGCGCATTCCAGGCGCTGATCGAGCGCGATCCCAACAACGTAGCGGCGATGATTCAGCTCGGGCTCGCGGAGAAGAGCCGCGGGACGCTGGAGGCCGCAGCGGAGTGGCTCGAGAGGGCGCGCGCGCTGGACGCCGAGAGCAGTGTCATTCACCAGTACCTCGGGGAGGTGCGGTACAACCAGGGGCTCAATATCGAGGCGCTGGAAGCACTGGAGCAGGCGACGACCATCAATCCGGAGAATGCAGACGCCTGCTATCAGATGGCCTTCGTGCTAGGCGACCTGGGGCGGCACGAGGAGGCGCGCGCCGCGACCAAGCGGGCCATCGAGTTGAACCCCACCCTGGGCCGGGCGCAAACCAACCTCACGCTGGAGTCCGTCGCCGAACAACGCGACCGCCCGTCGGCGCCGTACGTCGCGCAACCCGACGTCGACGAAACGCTGGCGCACTTCAACTTGGGTCGGGCGTTCCGGCAGCAGGGCTACTACAACGAGGCGGTGAAAGAGTACCGGCTGGCATTGGAGCGTGGCGAAGACCGCCAACTCGTGCTGCAAGCCCTCGCCGAGGTGCACTTGCTGAAGCGCGACCATACCTCGGCGCTGGAGCTGTACGACAAGCTGGTAGCCGAGCTTCCCGAGGAACCGAAGCTGTGGAACGAGCGTGGTGTGGTGTTGCACCAGCTGGGCCGTTTCGAGGATGCTATCGGGTCGTATCAGCGGGCGGTGCACTACGCTCCCGAGTATCCGCTTGCCCGCAACAATCTGGCTATCACGATGGCGCACGTGGGACGCGCCGAAGAGGCGGTCGAGACGCTGGGGGAAGCGCTCAAGCATGGTTCCGACCTGACCATCCCGCACCTCAATCTCGGCCTGCTGCTCTTCAACCTGAAGCGGTTCCAGCTCGCGCTCCAGGCCTTCCGGCGGGTGCTGGAGCAGGACCCGGCCTCGGCGGCTGCGTGGAACGGGCTGGGGCTAGTGCTCACCGAGACCGACCGGGCGGAGGATGCGCGCAATGCGTACTCCCGCGCCGTCGAATCCGACCCGCAATCCGCAGAGGCCCACTACAACTTGAGCTTTGCCCTGTCGCGCCTCGGCGACTTCGATGGGGCGCTCAAGGCAGTCACCCGTGCGCAAACGCTCGATCCGTACTACGTGCCGCAGAAGTTTCGGCTCGCGATCGACTTGCAGTACGAAGACCCCGGGATCTCGGTGGTCCCCGAGGTATCGGCGGACGTGGCGGCCGAGCTCTCGAATCAGAGCCTGACGCTCGAGCCCGGCACACTCGACAGTCTCTTTGCCGAGCTGGAGCGACCGGCGCCCAAACCTGCGGCCACCAAGCGAGGGGATCCCTTCGACCTGGCGCGGGACTACCTGAACAAGGGGCTGTTCGAGCTCGCCTCGGCCGAGGTGAATCGCGCGGTGAGCCGTGGGGCCGCGCCGGTGGAGGCGCAGGTCCTGCTCGGCGAGATCTTCGGCCGGCGCGGACTCCACGGTGAGGCGCTGGAGCGGTATCAGGCGGCGCGGGATCTCGCGCCCGATCGGGCAGACGTGCGGCTGGCCGAGCTGCGCGAGCTGCTGGCGCTGGAGCGCGGCGCCGAAGCGGTGGACGATGCCGCGGCGCTGGCGGGCGAGCAACCCGAGAACGTCGACGTGCTCGTGGTCCTCGCCCGAGCGCGGCTCGCCGCCGGTGATTCGGGCAAGGCGCTGGAGGCGCTGCAGGTGGCCCGCAAGCGGGCGCCCCAGCGGGCCGATCTCCTGACGCTGGAGGGGGACATCGCGGTGGGAATGCGGAACTGGAACGCGGCGCGCACCGCCTATGATGGCGCGTTAGAGCTCGACCCCCGACTGGTGCAGGTGCGGGTCGACCTGGGGAAGGTGCATGAGGCGCGCGAGGACTGGGCGGCCGCCGAGGCGTCGTACCAGGCGGCGCTGGATCAGCTCCCCACCTTTTTCGAAGCCGCGGTGGCCCTGGCCGAGCTGCACCGCCGAACGGGGGCGCCCCGCAAGGCCATCCATCTCCTCGCGGACGTGCTCACGGCGGACTCCGCCGCGATCGACGCGCTGCTCGTGCTTGGAAAGGCGCTGCTCGAAGACGGGCGGGTGGACGAGGCGTTGCACTCGTTCGAGCGGGTCCTGACTCACGACCAGCACCACCTCACGGCCCTGTTCTTCTCGGGGGTCGTGTTCGCGCGGCAACGCCGCTACCAGCAGGCCGTGGAGCGGTGGGATCGCGTGATCGATCTGGATCCGTCTGGCCCGTACGCGCAGCGGGCGCGGAAGCACGCGCGTACGGCCCTTGATCTGCGGCACATCTTCGAGGGCGAGGTGGCGTAGACCATGGCGATCGAGGGACCGCTCAAGGAACTGGGGATCCACGACGTCTTCCAGCTGCTGGATCTCAGCCGCAAGACCGGTGTGCTCACGGTGGCGTCCAAGCTGCGGCACAACCAGGGGACCGTGTACTTCGACGACGGTGCTTTGATCTACGCGGAGATTCAGAGCAACCCACACCCGTTGGGCGGCATGCTGGTGCGTGCGGGCAAGATCACCGAAGCCGACCTCCAACGAGCCCGCGACATGCAGGAGCAAGGTGACGAGCGGCGCCTGGGCGAGGTCTTGGTGGACATCGGCGCCGTCGCGGAGCGGGAGCTTGAGCGGCAGGTCCGCTTCCAGGTCGAGGAGGTGATCTTCGAGGTCATGAACTGGCGCGAGGGCTACTTCTCGTTCGTGGAAGGTCCCCTCCAAGAAGTTCCCGCCGATGCCACCGTGCGGATAACCACGGAATCGGTGCTCATGGAGGGTGCCCGCCGCATCGACGAGTGGTCGCGTATCGAGTCGAAGATCCCCCATGTGGGTGTGGTGCCGGCGCTCGCGCCGGCTGAGAGCGGCGAGGGGGGCGGGCTCGACTTGCTGCCGTTCGAGTGGGAAGTGCTGGCCACCATCGACGGCGAGCGGGACTTGCGTACCATCGCCAGCCTGGTCGCGCGGTCCGATTTCGACGTGGCGAAAACGATCTTCGGGCTGGAGAGCGCGGGACTCGTGGCCGTGGCCGACCGGGGGGCGGCGCCGGCCCCGACCGAAGTTTCTGAGGACCTCAGGGGGTTGGTCGAGCGGGCCGAGTCTGCACTGGACCAGGGTGACCTGGGCGCGGCGCGCCAGCTGGCAGAGACGATGCGCGAGCGGTTCCCACATGAGGTGGCCGTGGACGTCGTCCTGGGGCGCGTGAACCTCGTGGCAGGCGAGGCGAGCTCGGCAGAGGATCACCTGCGCCGCGCGCTGCGGGTGGATCCTCTCTTCGGGGCAGCACATCGCCTGCTGGGGGATGCCCTTGCGTTGCAGGGACGCCTCCGGGAGGCGGTCGAGTGGTGGCAGCGCTGGCTCAAGATCGCGGAGCAGGAAGGCGTAGCCGAAGCGGAGATGCAGCGGGTGCACGAGGCGGTCGTCGCGGCCCAGACCTTGAGCACGTTCCTGGCGGGGTCTCGTGGCTAGCGACATCCAGGCCATGACGGCTGAGTTGGCGCGCGATCCGTCGAGCCTGATCTTCCTGGAACTGGGCGAGGCGCTGCGCCGCGTGGGCCAGCTCGACGCTGCGTCGCGCATCGTGGTGAGCGGGGTGGAGCAGCATCCGGAGCTGATCGAGGGTCGAGACTTGTACGCCCGCGTGCTCGTGGATCAGGGCGAGTACGGACGCGCGGTGCAGGTGTGGGGAACCGTGTTGGAGCTGGACCCGCGGCACGTCGGTGCGCACAAGGGACTCGGCTTTCTGAGCTACCGCTCCGGTGATCTGAACAGTGCACTGGAGCACTTGGAGCTCGCCCTCGCGGCCGATCCCACCAACGAGAGCGTGATCCGCGCCGTGCGCACGGTGCGGGATGCAGCCGAGGAATTCGAGTCGCAGGCTGCCGAGGGAGGTCCGGGTGAGGACGCGCTGTCCGCCGGGCTCGAAGGTGCCGAGCAGGGGATGCTCCTGGTGGACGACCGGGGCCAGGTGTTGGGTGGGCAGCTGCGCGACGCCGACGGGCATGACGTCTCTCAAGCCGTGGCGGCGTACTTGGCAGGGGCAGCCCAGGAGGCCGATCGCACGGCGCGCATGCTCCACTTGGGTGCGTGGCGCTGGATCGTGGCCGAGGGGCCCGACGGCAACGTGTACGTAACACCGCCGACCTCCGAGACCCTGCTGCTCATCCTGCGCGACCATAGTGTACCGTCGGGCCGGCTTGCCATGCTGGCCGAACGTGCGGGTGCCGTAGCCCGGGCCTGGCTCGAGGAGCAGCAGCTGTGACGACACGATTCCGGCGGGCCCTCGACAACGTCACCCGCGTGCGCGGTGTGCGTGGGGCGATGCTCGTGGCGGGTGATGACGGACTCATCGTGGCGGAGTCGCTGATGGAGGGTGTGCGGGGCAACGCCGTGGCGGCGCTGGCGGCCAGTGTGCACAAGCGGTTCCGTCAGGCAATGGATGCCGGGGCCGCGGGCGCACCGCACTTCCTGCACCTGCAGGGCGACGGCGGCACGCTCATCGTGGTTCCGGCGCCGGACGGCGTGCTGGTCGTCGCCGTCGGTGATCCCAACATGAATGTGGGGCTCGTGCGGCTGGAGATGCTGCGGGCGGCGGAGAGCCTCGCGTGAGGCAGACACGCGCGGTCGAGGAGTGGACGCTCGAACCTCTGGAGCGGTTCGTGGTGGAGGCGGGGGCGCGGCTCACGCTGCTCATGACCCCTGCAGGCCAGGTGCTGGCACAGCACGGGTTCACGCGCGCCGTGGACGTGATGTCGGCGGCGGCCCTGGGGGCCGCGATCGTCGCCTCGAGCGGCGAGATGGCCAGCATGCTCGACCAGCGGCACTTCTCGACGCTCAACCACCAGGGATTGGAGCATGGCATCTTCCTGGGAGCGTTCGATACCCCGCGCGGACCGCTGCTCGCACTGGTAGTTTATGGTCCGGACTCCTCGGTGGGACTGGTGCAGTTATTCTTCGAGGAATTCGTGGCGGAACTCGCGAGGGCGGCTCCCGTCGAGGAGCGGCCCCAAGCGGTGCTGGCCGCGGATTTCGAGCGGGAGTTGAACGAAAGTCTGGCGACCCTTTTCGGACAGTGACGACGTGTCCCTAGTCAACTTCACGACTCGCGAGATCACCTGCAAGATCGTCTACTATGGACCCGGACGGTCGGGCAAGACGACCAACCTGCAGTACGTCTACGGGCGCGTGCCGGACGATCGCCGCGGTCGCATGGTGTCGCTCGCGACGCAGACCGATCGCACCTTGTTCTTCGACTTCCTGCCGCTCGAGCTCGGCAGTATCTCGGGATTCACCACACGGTTCCAGCTGTACACGGTGCCGGGGCAGGTCTACTACAACGCGACGCGCAAACTGGTGCTCCAGGGCGCGGATGGCGTGGTGTTTGTCGCTGACAGTCAGGCGCGACAGCTCGAGGAGAACGTCGAGAGCTTGCAGAATCTACAGGAGAACCTCCTGGCGCAGGGTGCCGACGTGCGTGCCATGCCGCTGGTGTTCCAGTACAACAAGCAGGACCTGCCGCCGGATCTCGTGCTCTCGACGCAAGAGCTGGATGACGCGCTGAACTTCTGGGGCCTGCCCAGCTTCTCCGCGGCCGCGCTGTCCGGCGCCGGTGTGTTCGAGACGCTCAAGGCCGCCTCGGAGATCGTGCTGCGCAAGCTGAGCCAGGAGGAGCCGGTGTGACCGACGAGCTGAATCCCAAGTTCAGCTTCGAGACCCTCGTGGTCGGTGCCGCCAACCGGCTGGCGGTGACCGCGGCCCGGACCGTAGCGGAGTCGCCCGGTACGGCGTACAACCCGTTGTTCATCTATAGCCCCACAGGCCTGGGCAAGACGCACCTCCTGATGGCCGTCGGCCAGCTCGCCCTGGAGCTCGCCCCGCAGGTCCGCGTGGAATACCTCACGATCGACGAGTTCGTCGAGGCCTATAACGCCGCCGTGGCAGCTGGGCAGAGTGAGGCGTTGCGCAGCCGCTATGCCCAGGTCGATGTCCTCCTGGTGGATGACGTCCAGTTCCTGACACACCGCCGTGAGATGCAGGCGGAGCTGCTGCGCATCACCCAGGAGCTTCAGTCGGCCGGCAAGCAGATCGTGCTGACCAGCGATAGCCCTCCCTCTGAGATCGAGGACCTGGATGAGCGGCTGCTGTCGCGGTTCGACGCGGGACTGTTGGTCGACATTGGTTCCCCCGACGCCGAGACCCGGCTCGCGATCCTCCTGCGACGTGCCGAGGAGCGCAGCGTGGAATTCGGGGAGGGTGTACTGCAGGCGGTGGCGGGTTTCGAGGTGCCCAACGTGCGGGAGCTGCTAGGGCTGCTCAACAAGTTGGTTGCCTACCAGGCCGTGAGCGAATCACCCATCACTCCAGACGGCGCCGCTGAGCTACTCGCGGGGGAGGTGCGGACCGAGGCTCCCATGACCACGGGTCCGGCACCCGCACTGATGGTTCCTGGGGAGCCGGTGGCCGCGCCACCGGAGGCACGGCCGGACGAGTTCGCGGACTTCCTCTCCGACGTGGCCCACACGGTGGAGGAGCAGGTGGAGGTTTGGCGGTCCAAGCTGGGCAAGGCGATCATGCGCTGGGAGGCCGAGGGCTATCGCACGGCCCGCCTCGAACAGCTGTTGGACCAGGACATGCCGATCGCGGTCGAGCGAGTGCTCAGGCAATACGAGCGTGACATCGAGCGACTGCGCTCGACGCAGGCCACGATGGCCAAGCTCGATGCCGAGCGTGCGGAGGACCCGATCTTCTACGACCCGGACCGCTTGGAAGAGGTGGACGAGCTCGTGCAGACGGCGCTCCACGAGGTCGGGCCGCCGCCCGGGCCTTCGGCCGCGTGGGCACTTTCGTCGTTCGTGGGGGGCGAGTCGAACAAGGTCGCCCAGAACGCTGCGGCGGCGGTGGTAGAGCAGCCGGGCGCGCGCTACAACCCGCTCGTGCTCGCGGGGCCCACGGGGGTCGGCAAGACGCACTTGCTGCACGCAATCGGGCATGAGCTCGCTGCCGGACCTGGTGCCGTGGTGGCATGCTTGTCAGCGCAACAGCTCATCGACGAGCTGGTGGAAGCCATTGACGGCGAACGCGTCGACGCGTGGCGCACGCGGTATCGTCGTGCCACGGCCTTCCTGTTGGACGACGCGCACCTCCTGGCCGGTAAGGAGCGCACGCAGGAGGAGTTGTTCCACCTCTTCAACGAGCTGTTCGAATCGCAGCGCCAGCTCGTGTTCACCATGGCCAGCGTGCCGCACGACGTCGAGGGTCTGGACGATCGTCTGATCTCGCGACTGGAGGGTGGGTTGGTCGTGAACGTCGCGAGCCCCGATCGCGAGCTCCGCCGCGCGATCGTGGTCGGCAAGCTGGAGGAGGACTTCGGCGCCGCTGACGAGGAGCTGGCAGACTACCTGGCGGCGCGTCCCGCCGACTCGATTCGCGCCGTGCTGGGATTGTTGCAGCGGGTGGTGGTGGCGGCCGAGGCGCAGGGCGTTCCGCCCAACGCCGCGCTGGCGCGCGAAATGGTCGAAGGTGCCGCGCCTCCGCGGCAGCGCGTGTCCGCCGGAGTGCGGACGAGCGGGATCATGATCTCACCCTCGGGAGGTGTGAGTAGTCGGGAGAAGATGGTCTGGTTCTGGCCCGATCCCGCCCAGCGCGTGATCGAGGAGATGACCTAGTGGCGATCAAGGGCAGCCTCAAGGAAGCGTCCCTCGCGGACGTGTTGCAGCTGCTGGCGCTCGGCCAGAAGACGGGTTGTCTCGCCGTGACCGACCGGACCAACCTGGGCCACATCTATTTCGAGCGAGGCCTGATTACGTACGCCTCCCTGGTCAATCGCCGCGATCGCCTCGGCGACATTCTCGTCAAGAATGGCAAGATCACGCAGGACGAACTGCACGCCGCCATCGATCTGCAGACCCGCCAGCGGGACAAGCGCGTGGGTGAGCTGCTGGTGGATCAGGGTGCCATCGCCCGCCAGGAGCTGGAGCACTACATGCGGCTGCAGATCGAGGAAGCCGTGTTCTTCCTGTTCACGTGGACGCGGGGCTCGTTCAACTTCGAGGCCGACGTGCATCCCGAGGAGCAGGACTTCCTCGTGGCCATCAAACCGGAATCGCTGGTGCTCGAGGGCGCACGTCGGGTAGACGAGTGGAGCCTCATCGAGAAGAAGATCCCGTCGCTCGACATCATCTTCACGGTGGACGAGCGTCGAATCTCCGCGTCGCAGGTCACGCTCACCGAGCCTCAGCAGCGTATGGTGCCGCTCCTCGACGGCACCCGCGACTTCACGCAACTCGTCGAAGACTCGGGGCTGGTCGAGTTCGACGTGGGCAAGGCCCTGTACGGCCTCATCACCGCGGGGTTCGTGCACCGTACGGGCCGGAGCGAACCGCAGGCGGCCGACGTCGGTGACGCCCGCGTCGACGAGCACCGCAATCTCGGCATCGCCTTCTACAAGACCGGGATGCTGGATGAGGCGACGCGCGAGTTCCGACGAGTCGTCGAGCTGCGCCCGTCCGACGGAAGTGCCTACTTCCATCTCGGCCTCATCGCCGTGAAGCAGGCGCACTGGCAGGAGGCGGCCGGCCACTTCAACCAGGCTGCGGAGCGTGGAGGCGCGCGGCCAGGCGTGCTGCACAACCTGGCCCTCAGCTACGAGAAGGCGGGTCGTCTGGAGGAAGCCGAAGCGACATACGCCGAGGCGGCGAGCAAGGCACGCCGCAGCGCCCCCGTCATGACGAGTTGGGGGATCGTGGCACTGCAGCGTGGCGACTTCGAGGTTGCCACGGGCCGCCTCGACCGCGCTCGGGAGGTGGGCGGGGACGAGATCCCCACTGCCATGTGGTTCTGGGCGCGCTCCCTCGCGGCAGCGGCGTCGGAGGACGTGGAGGAGGCCGAGGCCTTGCTGCGCGAGGGGCTCGAGGCCCACCCCGGCAGCGTGGTGTTGCGCAACAACCGGGCCGTTCTGCTCGAGCTCCTGGGGGAGCTGGACCAGGCGGAGGAGGGGCTACGCAGCGCGTTGGCCGACGACCCGTCCGTGCCGCAGCTCTCTAAGAATCTCGGCGACCTCCACTATCGGGCGGGGCGATACGACGAGGCATGGGATTCCTACCAGCGCGCGACCAAGCTCCAGCCGAAGCTGGGCGACGACGTCTACTTCAAGCTCGGCAACATCGCCTACAAGCGGCTCGATCGGGAATCGGCGGCAGACTTCTGGCGCAAGGCACTGGAACTGAATCCCGGGCACGAGCTGGCGCGCACCAATCTCGATACCGTGAGTGCGCTGGCGTGAAGCCGCGGGAGCGCGACCCCGCGTTGATCGCGCTGCTCGGGAAGGTCGGCGAAGCGCGCGGATTCAACGGAAATCTGTACAAGGAAGGATGTCTCCGGCGGCGCCTTGCCGTGCGAATGCGCGCCCGGGGGGTGCACACTTACGAGCAGTACGCCGCGGTGCTCGATGGGGACGCGGAGGAGTATGACCGTCTGCTCGACACCATCACCATCAACGTCACGAAGTTCTTCCGCAACCGCGAGACCTGGCAGCTGCTCGCGGACCGGGTGCTCCCCGCGCTGTGGGAAGCGCGCGAAGGTCGGGTGCGTTGCTGGTCCGCCGGCTGTGCCTCGGGCGAGGAGCCCTACACCCTGGCCGTGCTCTTTCTGGAGATGGCGCGTGGCACGCTACGGGTGTCCGATGAGCACACCCGGATCGACGCGACGGACCTCGACCGCGCGAGTCTCGCGCGCGCGGCGGAGGGCGTGTACCGTCCGCCGGCCTTCGACGAGATGCCCCCGTCCCTCGTGTCACGCTATGTGCGCGGTGACGAGCAGCGCCATCTGGTCCCCGAAGTGAAATCGTTGGTACGGTTCCAGCGGCACGACCTGTTGCGCGAGCCGCCGCCGCACGCCCCCTACGACCTCATCATGTGTCGCAACGTGGTCATCTACTTCGATCGTCCCACACAGGAGGTGTTGTTCCGGCGGTTCGCCGACGCGCTGCGGCCCGGGGGCTACCTCGTGCTCGGCAAGGTCGAGACGTTAGTGGGGGAGGTGCGGCAGGAACTCACACTCGAGGACGCCCGCGAGCGCGTATATCGCCGGCCATGAGGACCGAGAACGACCAGACCATTGTTGCCATGGGCGACTACGCCGTGGCGGGCGGGAGCGGGACGCTCACGGCGCTGGGGCTTGGGAGTTGCGTGGCGGTGATCCTGTACGATGTGGAGGGGCGTGTGGGCGCGATGGCGCACGTGCTGCTGCCCGCGCAATCGCTCACCCGACGCAGCGGTAGTCCAGCGCGCGCGGCCGATACGGCAGTGCCGCTCCTGGTCGCGCAGATGCGGGAGCGTGGTGCCGTGCTGGAGCGCACGCATGCCCGGTTGGTCGGGGGCAGCACGATGTTCGGTGACCTGCTCCCCACGGGGAGCGTGCACATCGGTGAACGCAACGTGCTGGCCTGCCGTACAGCGTTGCGGCAGGTCGGTGTGCCCATCGTTGCGGAGGCGGTCGGGGGGCGCGCCGGCCGCTCGGTCTGGTTCGACGTGGGAGCGGGCAAGGTCACGGTGCGCGTGGTGGGGAAGGAGGAGATGGAGCTGTGAGTGAGGTGGCATCCGTTCTCGTCGCCGACGACAGCGCGTTCATGCGGCGCGTGCTCACAGACGTGATCGACGCCTCCGAGCGCTACCGCGTCGTGGCCATCGCACGCGACGGCCTCGACGCCGCCGAGAAGGTGCACCGCTTCGAGCCCGACGTCGTCACGATGGACATCGAGATGCCGCGGCTCGACGGCCTCGGGGCCATCGGCTACATC
>JBDGYO010000249.1:0-4271 GCA_039584015.1 Gemmatimonadota bacterium
TGATCCACGTAGGAATCCATGCGGCCGGCCGTCGTGGGGCCGAACGAGCCCGACGGCATACCGTCGGGCGTCTTGGCCGGCCCGGCATAGTAGACCGGGTGGTCCTTCATGTACTGCGGCATCTCCTCACCGCCGTCGAGCCGCTCCTTGATCTTGGCATGGGCGATGTCGCGGGCCACGATCAGCGTGCCCGTGAGGGAGAGCCGCGTCTTCACGGGGTGCTCGCCCAACTGGGCCAGGATCTCGCTCATCGGCCGGTTGAGGTCGACGGCCACCACCCCACGCTCGTCCTTCTTGCGGTAGCGATCGGGAATGAACCGACCGGGGTTCCGCTCCAATTCCTCCAGCCAAATGCCGTCCCGGTCAATCTTCGCCTTCACGTTGCGGTGCGCCGAGCAGGAGACGCCCATGCCGACTGGACACGATGCGCCGTGCCGCGGTAGGCGCACCACCCGGACGTCCAGCGCGAAGTACTTGCCGCCGAACTGGGCGCCGATGCCCGTCTGCTGCGCCCGCTCGAGCAGCCTCCGTTCCAACTCCACGTCGCGGAACGCCTGTCCCCCGTCGCCCCCCTCCGTGGGTAGCCCGTCGAGGTAGCCCGTAGTGGCCAGCTTCACGGTCTTGAGCGTCGCCTCGGCCGAGGTGCCGCCGATCACGAACGCCAGGTGGTACGGCGGGCAGGCCGCCGTTCCCAGCGCTTTCATCTTCTCTGTGAGAAAAGCCTCGAGCTTTTCGGGGTTGAGCAGGGCCTTGGTCTCCTGGAACAGGTAGGTCTTGTTGGCCGATCCCCCGCCCTTCGCCACGAACAGGAAGCGATACTCCATCCCGTCTGTGGCGTGGATGTCGATCTGCGCGGGCAGGTTGTTGCCGGAGTTCTTCTCCTCGTAAAGCGTGAGCGGGACCGTTTGCGAGTAGCGCAGGTTCTCCTTGGCGTACGTCTCGTACACGCCGCGCGTCAGCGATTCCTCGTCCCGCCCGCCGGTCCAGATGCCCTGCCCCTTCTTGGCGTAGATCGTGGCCGTCCCGGTGTCCTGGCAGAAGGGGAGCACGAAGCCGGCCGAGACTTCGGCATTGCGCAGCAGTGCCAGGGCCACTCCGCGGTCGTTCTCACTCGCGTCGGGGTCGTCCAGGATCGCCGCCACCTGCTCCAGGTGCGCGGGCCGCAGCAGGAACGAGGCGTCACGCAACGCCTCCCGCGCGAGGAAGGCAAGACCCTCGGGGTCCACCTTCAGCACTTCCTGGTCCTCGAACGTCGCGGCCGTGACGTAGTCCTTGGTCAGCAGCCGGTAGGGCGCGGGATCCTGTGCGATGGGAAACGGATTCTGATAGGCAGGGACCGCCATCGTTCCACTCCTCCTCCCTATGTGCATCAGCGGGCGCGACCGCCGGTTACACCGGCGGTCGCGCCCGGCTCTACCCAGTTACTCCTGGCTAGAATTCTCGCACAATGGAGGAGGAGAATCCATCGTTCCTAGGGTCCGCCCGTCATCTCGGCCAGTCCGACCACGGTGCCGCACGGTGCCCGCACCCAGATCTCGCGCGCGCCGTAGAACGTGGTGCGCTCCGGCACCACCACTTCAGCGCCCTCGAGCTGTGGCAGGATGGCGTCCAGGCTCTCGACCTCGATGAACAGCGCGCCCGACCTCGCGAAGGGCCCCTCGACCAGCGCCGGGACGTCCGCCTCCAGGCTCGCACGGCTCTGATACATCACCTCCACGTTCCCGCTCTCCACGGCCGCGAACCCAAGGGCGTCGCCGTGCGGGACCTCCATGGTCTTGGTGAATCCGAGCCGGTCGGTCCAGAAGCCAAGGCACGGCTCGACGGCCTCGACGAAGATGATCGGGGTGAGCTTCTTCATCGGACGGTCCTGGTGGGGGCGGGTGGTCGCCGCGACGAGGGCCAGGGGGGCGACCAGCAGAAGGAGTATGAAAGTACGCATGCGACCGAACATACACCGAAACCGGGGCGCCGCAAGGCGCCCCGGTCATCGGCGCAGCTTCAGGCCGCGTAGCGCGGGTCCTCGCGAGCCAGCGTGATCAGCTGCTTGAGCGACTCGGTGATGTCCTTGGCTAGCGTATCCCCAGACCTGAACTCGATCGCCATGCTGCCACGCGCGGGCAAGTCCCACTCGGTGACGTTGCCCGACCGCTGCACATTCTTGAGCTTGGTCGCCACGTCGCCCTGGCAGCCGATCATCAGCACGGTGTGATCTCCGCGATGATGCGCCTGGATGTGCTCGAGGTTGATGGCCCCGAGGTTGGTTTCGTAGATGTTCGTGACTTCGCTGTTCTGGTCCGTCTTGATCACGTGGATCACCAGGGTACCACCACGCTGGAGGCTCAGCTGTGACGCCGTGTGCTTGCCACCATGGTCGTAGTAGGAATTCTCCTGCAGCACCTGGTTGAGCCCGCGAAGCACCTCGTCAACGGTGCGTTCCTGGGCGAGTCCGCTGCCCGTCCACCAGACAGCGAGCCCCGCGCCGAGCACCAGCGCTCGCACGATGGTTCTCATGGCCTGTAGCCCTCGAATGGACAACTTGATGGGAATGAAGCGACGAGACTTCGGCGCTCCCCGATCGACCGGACTGTCGTTCCGCGCCGCCGCTGGAGGAAGGAGGGGGCGACGGCGCTGCGGCCGGGACGCATAGGACCTCCCGGAGACGTCCCTTCTGGTAATAGGGGGGGCGCAGCCCGGAAGGTCAAGCGGGCGGCGGCTAGAAAAAGGAGCTAGAAGCTCAGCGAGACCCCCAACCCCATGTCGCCGCTCGGCAGCACCATGGCACCGGCCGGAACCCGGTGCATCGGCAGCTCCCGCCAGATCGTTCCCTTGAGGAAGTACCCGATCACTCCACCTACCAGCGCGCCTGCCACCAGGCCTCCGCCGATCTTCACGAAGTACTCCCCGGCCGTACACTCCGAATCGATGGTGGAGCAGTCGGCGACGACCCGGAAGGCAGCGAGCCCGCCGATCGAGAGACCGCCGATGATCACGCCGATCTTGGTGCGTCGGCGCTCTCCGACCGGAATGGCCACGCGGCTGATGGAACTGCGGCTGACGATCACCTCGGTGTTCTTGTACCCTCTCGGTCCCTTGGTCACGAACAGCACCAGTCCGGCATCGTTGGCGCTGATCAGTGTCCCCTCCAGCCAGTCACTGGCCATGCGGGGGGCCATGACGCGCAGTCGCGAGCCCTCATCGATGAGGGCCTGCTCCGGCTCTTCCTCCTGGGCCGAGGCGGGCTGCAGCGGCAGGAAGGCCGCGACGCACAGCAGGGCGATGGTCACCCGCACGATCGCTGCTCCACGCCGTGCCGTCGCGTAGGGGAACCCGGGCGAGCTACGCATCTCAGTTCGGCGGCTCCTCGCCACCGCCGCCACCGATCCCGATGAGCGGCACCTCGTTGGCGATCTGGATGTCGATCAGCATCTGGATGTGCCGCTCGGCCTGTATGAAGCGCGCCGCCACCACCGCGTCCAGCGCGGCAGACACCTTCCCAAAATACGTATGCAGCAGCTCCGCCCGCTTCGCTTCGTACGCGAAGAAGCCCTTGATGATCTCGTCGGCGATCTGGGGCGTCATCGACATCTGATTGTCGAAGTAGCGCTGGGCCATCTCATAGCGGAGCTCGCTAACCCCGCTCAGTTCCGCGACGAACTCGTTGTAGATGGGCCAGAAGACGTCGGCTTGCTCCTCGGTGAGCATCATGGCCTCGTGCATGATCTCGGTCTTCTGTGCCGCCACCTGGGTGCGAAGCGCCTCGAGATACGGGTTGCCCTGGGCCCGCGCCGCGCCGGCCGCGACCAGGAGGGCAAACGCCGTCGCGACGCTGCGAGTCATGGTGTTCCCGCTCATGACGAACCCCTCAGTGCTGGTTGCGAGGACCTTTGTGGGACTAAGGCTAATCGCACCGCCCCCGAGAAAAGTCAAGGCGTGCCGGGCCAGCCGGGCGCCGTCGCGACAGAGTGCAACGCCTCGAGCGCGAGCTCCCCTACCCGCAGCATCCCTTCGACGTTGATGAGCCACGGATCGTCGGACGCCGTGTGGTACTCGTCGTGCGAACCTGTGTAGAGAAAGATGGCCGGCCGGCCATGCTGGTGGAAGCACACGTGGTCGCTGCTGTAGAGACGCTCATCTCGGAAGGAGATGTCCAGCGCCGGCTCGTTCGCGAACGCGAGGACGAGCTCCCAGGCCGGCACCGATGCCGCGCCGTTCACGATCAGGAGATTGTCCCGCAAGCGGCCCACCATGTCCAGGTTCACCATCGCCGCCAG
>JBDGYO010000250.1:0-6919 GCA_039584015.1 Gemmatimonadota bacterium
CCCCCCCGCCGCGCTCACCGCCCGGGCGATCCCGAAGTCGCTGATGACGGCGTGTCCCTCCTCGAGCAGCACGTTCTCCGGCTTGATGTCCCGGTGCACGATGCCGTGGCTGTGGGCGTACCCGAGGGCATCGGAGAGCTCCCGTGTGATTTCCCACACGTCCTCGAGCGGAAGCTGCTTCTCTCGATTCAGGCGTTGTCGCAGGCTCTCGCCCTCGACATAGGGCATCACGTAGTAGAGCAGGCCATCGGCTTCGCCCGAGTCATGCAGCGGGAGGATGTTCGGATGGGTGAGGTTCGCAGCGATCTCGATCTCTCGCAGGAAGCGATCGCCCCCGAGGCCCTCGGCGATGTCCGGCCGCAGCACCTTGAGCGCGACCCGCCGGCGGTTCCGCAGGTCGCGCGCCAGGTAGACAATAGCCCAACCGCCGTGACCGATCTCCCGCTCGACGACGTAGCGGCCCTCGAGGGCTCGACTGAGGCGGTCGGCGAGGTCGGGCAGAGTAGATGCTCCGTGAGAGGGAACGTGCAGAGACTAGAATAGGACTGCCCCGAACGAGGCGCTAGGCGGCGCGACGGGTCCGCCGTTACCTGGCGAGTGGCCCGGCCGGCCAATAGCTTCTCGTGGCATGAGTTCCCCCGCCGAGGCTCGAGTTTCCGGCCTCGAGCGCACGACGCATCTCTCGATAGGAGGTCGGCCATGGGCCGTCACGAGGCCAACTTCAAGGTGTTCCTCGAGTACAAGAGTCCGGCACGAGCGGCGTTCGAGCTGCACATGGAGATACCCCTTCGTGGCGGCGAAGAAGACCCGGCGGCGTCCCCGGCGGAGGTCAGGGCCGCTGCGCATCGACTCATGGACCTGCTGGATGCAGAGGATTGGCTCGGTGCGTCGAGCTACCTGCAGGACCACGCGAGGTCGGAACAGAGCAGGCAGATCATCAAGAGCGTGTTCGAGCTTCGGAACTCTTTGGGCAGGGCAGGAATCGAGGAGCTGAAGTAGCTCCCCCGGACGAATCGCCGCCGGCTACGCTCCCCCCAACGCCGCCGCAAACCCGCCGGCACTCTCCTGGCGGTCTGCGGGTTCCTTCTGTAGAGCGGTCTGCATGGCGCCCTCCACGTGCTCCGGGAGGTCCGGCCGGACCACCCGGAGCCGGGGCGGCTTTTCCTTGACCTGCTTGGCCATGATGGACTGGGCCGTGCGGCCGGTGAAGGGGGTCTCCCCGCTGAGCATCTCGAACACCACACTGGCGAGCGAGTAGATGTCGGTGCGGAGGTCGAGCTCCGTCTTGCCACGCGCCTGCTCCGGACTCATGTAGGCGGGGGTACCCACCACGAGGCCGCTGGTCGAGAGGCTCTCGCCCCCTGCCCGCACGAGGGCACGCGCCACGCCGAAGTCACAGATCACGGCGCGCCCCTCGTGGAACATGATGTTCTCAGGCTTCATGTCACGGTGGATGATGCCGTGGGCGTGTGCGTGGTCGAGTCCCTGGGCGACCTGGCGGGTGAAGTCGAGCGTCTGATCGAACCGGAGCCGACCCTCCCGCTCGATTCTCGGCCGTAGGGAGCCCGCCACCGCAAACGGCATCACGTAGTACACGAGGGCATTGGCGATGCCCGAGGAGTGGAGCGGCAGGATGTTGCGGTGCTCGAGCTCCGTCAGGATCTCGATCTCGCGGCGGAACCGATCCCCCACGATCGTGGCGGCAAACTCCGGGCGGAGCACCTTGATGGCCAGCGGGCGGTCGTTCCCCACCTCGTGCCCCAGAAAGACGGTGGCCATGCCGCCCTTCCCGATGGAGCGCTCGATCTCGTACTTGTCGGCGAGAGCCTCCTGAACGAACTCGAGCTTCACCGCCACGACCGCTTACCTCCACTGCTGGGGTCCCCCACGATAGCCATCCCACTCCTGCCAAACCAGAGCTAGAGCTGCGCGGTTTCCTCCAGCTCCCTCCGGGAGGTCTCGGGCAGCAGGGCCAGGATCAGGATCAGCGCTGCTATCACGGAGATGGCCGTGAGCGACACCGCGTTCCCCCAGCCCATGTATCCCGCTGCCCAGCCAACGATCCCCGGCGCGATGACATAGCCGATCCTGCCGAGCAGGTTGTTGGACCACGCGAACGCGTCGGCCCGCATCTCCGTGGGGAACAGTTCGGTGGTATACGTGTTCAGCAGCGCCAGCAGTGCGATGGCCGCGCACGCTGTAAATGAACACCGCGCCCCTGCGACGCCCCCAAGTATCCAGCAGCTTCCCGATGAAGAAGACGAAGGGCAGCGCCCCGATCGACGCGATCGCTACGGCCTTGCCGACCTCACCATCGGTGAAGCCGCGCTGCCCCACCGCGAACTCCTTCCAGAACAGCACCGCGGTGTTGGTACAGATGTAGGTGAGCCCCCAGATCAGGGCCATCTGGAGCACCCGCGTACGGTAGGGGCTGCGCAGGATCGCGAACAGACTGTGTCTGGTCTCCTGGCGCGCCGCCGCGTACTCGGCGTAGCGGGTCGTCTCCTTGAGGCCGCGGCGCGCGTACGCCAGGAGGAGCAGGGGGAGCACGCCTACGAAGTACACCATGCGCCAGCCGGGCGACGTCTGGAGCAGGAACGGCGCGATCGCCGCGCACGTGATCGAGCCCAGCGAGTTACTGGCCTGAATCACGCCGATGACGAAACCGCGCTTCTCGGCGGGGTACTCCTCCGCGGCGATCACCATGCAGAGTGCCCACTCTGCGATGAGGAACACCCGGGCGATGAACTGATACAGGGCGAAGTCGTAGGGGGCACGGGAAAGTCCCGTGAGGAACGTGAAAGCAGCGTAGCCCAGAATGGTGATCGCCAGCACCCGGCGGCGGCCCCAGCGGTCTGCCAGCCGGACGAGCACGAAGGCCAGCACGGTGCCGAGACTGATGACCGATCCCAGCAGCCCGCCCTGGGCCTCCGACAGCGCCATGTCCGCCCGGAGATTGGGCAGGATCTGGCTCAGCGCCATGAAGTCGTAACCTTCGAAGAAGGTCGCGACGCTGAGGAAGACGAACAGCCGTTTCTGGTAGCTGGTGAGCTGGCTCAACAGCCCTCTCCGCGGCGCGCCCGGCGCGGGAACACCACCACGCTCTCATTCCCGTCCCGTCCCACGGCCGCGACGCCGAAGAAGTAGTTGTCGATGATGACTCCCTCGAAGGTATATCCTGCAGCGTTCCCCACCCAGCGCGAGTGCTCCCACGTAGGGGAATCGGTCAGGCGCCAATACACCCTGTAGCCGGCCAGGTTCGTGACGTCGGCCGGAGGAGCCCACGCGAGCTGTGCGCTCGGTTGGACGGCCCCGCAGACTCGTACCTCGGCCGGCGGCCCCGGTGCGGCGGCGAGCGCGGCCAGCGTGGCGGCGTTCAGCGCCGTGAGCTTGGCAGCATAATCGAAATCCACCCCCGCCAGGACGTCACCGTAGGCAATGCCATCCTCCACACGGATGTCCTGATGCTGCCTCGTGTAGTTCTCGTTCGTTTCCATGATCCGCACGGCCGGAAAGCCCTGGTTGGCGAAGGGCGTGTGGTGCCCGCCCCGCCCGAAGCGGTCCAGCCGGTACACCATCATCACATCCAGGTTGGTGAGGTACCGGTCGGCGATGCCGTCCACGTAGCGAGCCAGCTGGCGGGAAATGCCGTCCACCTCGCCGCCGGTGAAGCGCCGCGCACGCCGTTCTTGCTCGGTCTCGGTCGGCGGTGTCCCGTCGGAGAACACGCGGGCGGTGGTGTTGTCGACCACCCCGTTTACGCCTTCGATGTTGCCGATCATGTCGTTGTTCAGCACCGCCTGGATGTTCCAACCGGAATCGACGGCCGCCCGGGCCACGGTCTCCCCTCCGTACAGCCCCTGCTCCTCACCCGCAACGCCCAGGTAGATGATGGAGCCGGTGAACCGGTACTGGCTCAGTACGCGGGCCGCCTCGATGGTGCCGGCCATGCCGCTGGCGTTGTCGTTGGCGCCCGGTGCGGAGTCCGTGAAGTTCATGGCGTCGCTGATGCGGGAGTCGATGTCCCCGCTCATGATCACCATGCGATTGGGGTCGGCGGTGCCCCGCTGCAACGCCACCACGTTCGCGATGTTGGTGGGCTCGGACTCCCGCAGGCGCCGGCCGCCGGCCGGAAACAGCTCGGAGACGTAGAACACGTCCAGGCATCCGCCGCACGCCGCCGAGATCCGCTCGAACTCGTCCTTGATCCAGCGCCGCGCCGCGCCGATGCCGCGCGATGTGGAGAGCGTGTCCGACAGGGTGTGGCGCGTCCCGAAGCTCACGAGGGTGCGGATATCGGCCTCGATGCGCTCTGCCGAGACGGCACGTACGATGTCGTCCACCCGCGCGTCCCGCGCAGGCGGCGCCTCTTGGGCGAGCAATGGTGTGGCGAGGACGGCAACGAGGACGACGGCCAAGCGCATGTGCACCTCCGTGAGTAAGTGACAGCAGCTCGCGCGGCGCCGCCCTCGGCGGCCCGGGTCTAGAATTCCGGCGGCTGCCCCCGCTTGTACCGTACATACAGCCACGACATCGGGATGATCAGCACGCCGGCCGCGAGGATCCCGAAGCCCACAATGAGCGCCGCGGCGAGCTGTGACTGCTGGTAGCGCGCTGCCGCCCGGAACATCGCCGAATCCTGGCGGGCCGTGAGCACGATCATGGCCGCACGGCCGCGCGCCCCGAGCTCGGGTCCCCAACTGTCGGCCTCGGTCGTGAGGTTGAGGTCCTCCAGGACCTGGCCCACGAGCCGCTTGTCTACGGAATCTGTGACCTCCTCCTGGAAAGTCACAAGCTCGCCCCGAAGCGCCGTCGCAATGCTGTCCCGTACGCGAGCCTGCTCCGGGAAGCGGAACTCGGACTCGGGCATGGTCGCCATTTTGCGCCAGACTTCGAGGGCGGCGTTGTACGAATGCAGGGCGCGAATCGTGCTGCGTCCCTCGTCGATGGCCGCCGCGGTCTTACCGAGCATCACGAACAGGAGTGCGCCCACGGCGATCGCGGCGACGAGCGCTACCCCCGCGATCGTGATGGCGATCCCCGGCCGTGGTCCCCGGTAGTCCTGCAGGGCAAGCGCGAGCGAAGAACGGGTTGTCTCGTTCATGGGCAGTACCGTTTGGCATGGAAGAAAAAGAAGGGGCGAGCGGTCGCTCTGCCCCCTGGAAGGGTCACTGGGCTGGGTGCAATCAGCCGTCCCCACCGCGTGGAGGCGGTGGTCGGGCTGCAGTCGAGTGCGGGCAACGGCGTGGCGTCTCTCGTCATCGTCCATCGGCGGCGGACCGTCCACCCATCCCACCGCCACGCGGAGCCTGCCGCCCATTGGCGGCGGCTGCCCTCGAGTCTACTCCATGGGCGCTACCACATCCCCGGGGGAATGCCGCGCTCGTACCGTACGTACATCCACGACACCGATCCCTTGTCGTCTTGCAGGGCGATCGCGAGCGAAGGGCAATGACTGGTCATGTGCGACTCGGAGTCGTGGATGATGTGAAGTGGCGAGATACGCTACGGCCCGGTTCACATTGACGCAAGTGGGCCGTGCCGTAGCTTATAGGGCGGAAAGCACACGCAACGGATCGAACAAGGGAGCGGATCTATGGTGCGGTCGAAGCTGATGCTTGTGCTCGTCTGTGCGGCACTCGTTGCCTGCTCGCCCGAGCTGACACAGCGGGAGCGCATGAGGGAGCAGCAGGCGGTCGAGGGACGGCTGGCCACGTGGGTCAGTGTCCTGAACAACGCCAAGCTGGACAGTGTCGTCGGCATGTACTACGAGGCGCCCACCGCGAGAATCATGTGGCCCAACGGGCAACGCAGCCTGGGGCTGGAGCAAATAGGTGAAACGTGGCGCCAGTTCTACGCGTCGATCCAGTACATGAACTTCGTGATGACGGATCCCAACGTGGAGCTCCTGAGTCCGACGTATGCCCTGGCGACGTTTTCCCACTCCACCGATGTGGTGCGCATCGGCGGCCGGATCGTCGAGGCCGGTCACGGGACGCTCGTCTGGAGGAAGGATACGGAGGACGGCGTCTGGAAGATCTATCTACAGCAGCTCGCGATCCGCTTGGCGCAGAACTAACTCCACCCGATCCGCCGTGTGCGGCCCGCATTCGGAACCGGTGGTCGTTCGAGCACCGCCGGGAACGCCGACTGCGGGCCGTTTTGCGTGTCCCGCGACCGCGCAACCGCTTGTGCGATTTGCGGTTGCGTTATATTGTTGCCCAACCCTCCACCGGAGGCCCGGCGGATGTCGGACCCCTTCCTCAGCTCGGACGACTATGCGGAACGTGAGTTGCGAGCAGGCATCACGTCGTATCCCAACGCTCCAGAGCTGCACGTTGGGCTCGCGTATGCGCAGCTCGCCGTAGAGGAGTACGCCTGGGCCAGGGAGGGATTCGAGCGGGCACTCGCACTCGACCCGAATAACGAGGAAGGACTCGCGGGGCTGGGGGAATCGCTCCTCAAGCTCGGCGAGCGCGGCCAGGCGCTGCAGTGTTTCGACCGGGTGCTGTCCCTCGGCTTTCGTGAGGATCACGATCTCATGTTGCAGGTCGGGCGCGCGCTCTTTCGGGAGAGCATGCTGCGGCACGCCCGGGGGTTCTTCGAGATCGCCGTGGAGTTCCACGCCGCGTCCTCCGAGGCTGCCGCGTGTCTGGGCTACGCGGCGCACCGGCTGGGGGATGAAGACGCCGCGCTGTACTGGTTGCGACGCGCGCTCGACCTGGACGAGACCCATGCGGAAGCACGCGTCTACCTCGGCAACCTGTTGTACGACCGCGGTGAGTACGAGGCCTGCCTGTTCCATTTCGAGCAGACCGATCCCACGGAGCACTTCGACGAGCTCGCACTGTGGAGGACCATCGAGCTCAAGAAGTCCATCTACCGGCTCCCCAGCGGCGACCCCGAGCTTGCGCCATGG
>JBDGYO010000251.1:0-4237 GCA_039584015.1 Gemmatimonadota bacterium
TAGAACTCCGTTATCGCGTCGATCACCGCAGCCCGCTGCTCGGGCGCCAACTCGGGGTACACCGGGAGCGACAGCACCTCGTCACACGCCCGTTCCGCCTCCGGCAAGCTGCCCGTCTCGTACCCCAGGGGGGCAAAACACGGCTGCAGGTGCAGCGCCTTGGGATAGTAGATGGCGCTGCCGATCCCCTTGTCGGCCAGATGCCACTTCAGGTCGTCGCGCCGCTCAGCGCGGATCGTGTATTGATGGTAGATGTGCTCGTTGGCCGGGTCCACCATCGGTGGCTCCACACCGTCCAGCCCACGCAACGCCTCAGTGTAGGCCTCCGCGTTTGCCCGCCGCGCGGCACTCCATTCTGCCAGGTGCGCCGCCTTCGTGAGCAGCACCGCTGCCTGGAGCGTATCCAGCCGGCTGTTCGTGCCCACCTCGTCGTGATGGTACTGCTTGGCGCCGCCGTGCAGGCGCAGCCGGCGCAGCCGTTCCGCGAGTGCCTCGTCCTGCGTGACGATCATCCCCCCGTCACCCCACGCGCCCAGATTCTTGCTGGGGAAGAACGAGAAGGTCCCCGTCGTGCCCAGCTCGCCCGCGCGCCGCCACACCCCGTCGATCTTGCGCCGCGCCCCGATCGCCTGCGCAGCATCCTCGATCACGACGAGGTCATGCTCGACCGCGAGTGCCATGATCGCCTCGATCGGCGCGAGCTGCCCGAACAGATGCACCGGCACGATGGCCCTGGTGCGCGGCGTGATCGCGGCGGCGACCTGGTCTGGGACCAGATTGAAGGTGCCGGAATCGATATCCACGAACACCGGCTTGCCGCCGGTGTTATGGATGGCCCCCGCCGTGGCGAAGAACGTAAATGGTGTCGTGATGACCTCGTCGCCCGGCGCCAGCTCCAGCGTTTTGAACGACAGCAGCAGCGCGTCGGTGCCGCTGGCGCAGGCGATCCCGAACCGCGCCCCGCTGACCGCGGCGACCGCCTCCTCCAGCTCGCGCACCTGATCGCCCATGATGAAGCGCTGACTCTCGACCACCTCCATCAGGGCCGGCAGCACCTCGTCCCTTATCGTTTCGAACTGGGCCCGCAGGTCCAGCAGCGGTACGTTCACGGTCATTCCAAGTGTAAGAAAGACAGAAACTTACAAGGTCGAAAGCCGGCCGTCCACCTCGCGGTAGCGCGATCCGCAGCGCTCGCACGTCCCTTGACCGTTCGTGAGGTGCAGCCGCTCGCCGCAGTGACACATCCAGCCAACCCGCCGGGCCGGCACGCCCACCATGAGCGCATGCGCCGGCACGTCGGCGGTGACCACCGCGCCGGCTCCCACGAACGCGAACTCACCCAGCGTGAGGCCGCACACCACCGTGGCGTTGGCGCCGATCGTTGCGCCGCGACGCACCAGGGTCTGCACGTACTCATCGCGGCGCGAGACGTGGCTGCGCGGCGTGGTCACGTTGGTGAACACGCACGACGGCCCGCAGAACACGTCGTCCTCGAGCACCACCCCTTCGTAGATCGAGACGTTGTTCTGGATCTTCACATTGTTCCCGATCTTCGTGCCGGGCATCACGACGACGTTCTGTCCCAGGCTGCACTGCTCGCCGATCTCCGCCCCGGGCATCACGTGACAGAAGTGCCAGATCTTGGTGCCCTCGCCGACGGTGGCGCCGTCGTCGACGTACGAGCTCTCATGCACGAAGTAGTCGGTCATTCGATCACCTTTACTTCCAGCTGCAGCTCGACTCCATACTCGGCGAACACCTTCCCCCGAACCTGCTCGATCAGCGCCAGCACGTCGCTGGCGGTCCCTTCGCCGGTGTTGACGATGTAGTTGGCGTGCTTGGACGAGATCTGCGCACCGCCTACGCGATGGCCCTTGAGGCCCAACGCATCTATCAACTGGCCGGCCGGGCGGGACTCTGCGCTTCCGCCAGGCTGGACGCCACCCGGTGCCGAGGGATTCCGGAACACCGACCCACAGCACCGCGCGTTGAACGGGGTGCCGGCCTTGCGCCAGCGGAAGTGCTGCTTGATCTCCTTCTGCAACAGCTTCGGATCGGCCGGCGTGAGCTGCAAAATGGCACCTACGACGACGCTGCCGAGGAGCCCACTGGTGCGGTACTCCCAGGGCACCTCCGCACCCGGCACCGAGCGTACCGTCCCGTCGTTCTCTACCAGCTCTACCGCGCGGGTCACCTGCGAGAAGTCCTGGCCGTGTGCGCCGGCATTCATGAACACCCCACCACCCACCGTGCCAGGCACGCCGACGAGCCGGTGCACACCCGCGAGGCCCGCCTCCGCCGTCTGCCGGGCGAGCAGCGGGGTCGGCACCCCGGCGCCGACCGTCCAAAGCGTCTCGTCGCCATCGGTGTCGCGCCGCACCGTATCCAGACCCTTGCCCAACCGGACCACGATGCCGTCGAAGCCGCGATCCGAGACCAACACGTTGGAGCCGAGGCCGAGCGCGAGCCACCGCGTTCCGGTTTCAGCCGCGAATTGCAGCGCCTGGGAGACGTCGTCGATATTGGTCGGCAGCACGAACGCCGCCGCCGGCCCGCCGATGCGGTACGTCGTATATGCGGCGAGCGGCTGGTCGAACCGCACCGCGCCGTGCACGCGCGAGGCCAGCTCACGCAGCGCGGTGCTGGTCACGCACCCGGCTCCTTAGCAGCCCCGTCACCCAACGCCGCGCCGGGCGGAACGGCGGCAGGGCGGTCGGGCGGCATGCTTCCCGCTTCCCCCTTCTCCCTTCCCATCGGGGTGGAGGTGACTGCGGGGCGGTCCGTTCCCCGTTCCCCATTCACCGCTCGCGCGATCTCGTACCACTCCTGCAGACACCGCACCCCACCCGCGCGACTCTTCAGCGCGAGGACCGCATCGCACGCCGCGCTCGCCGCCGACATGGTGGTCATGTACGGCACACGATGCTGCAACGCGGCGCGGCGGATCGAGTAGTCATCTCGCTGCGTGAGCTTCCCTAAGGGTGTGTTGATCAGGAGCTTCACGTCGCCCGACACGATGAGGTCGGCCGGGTTGGGCCGGCCCTCGTGCATCTTGGTGACGAACTCAGCCGGGATGCCGCGCGCCCGCAAGTGGCGTGACGTGCCCTCGGTGGCATACACCCGGAAGCCCATCTCGTGGAAGCGCCGCACAATCGGCAGCACGGTGGGCTTGTCGAGATCGTTCACCGTGACGAGCACCCCACCCTCCAGCGGGAGCCCCTGATCGGCTCCGAGCTGTGCCTTGGCGAACGCCATCCCGAAGGAGTCGGCGATGCCCATGACCTCGCCGGTGGAGCGCATCTCCGGCCCAAGCAGCGTGTCTACGTTGGGGAGCTTGGAGAAGGGAAAGACCGCTTCCTTCACGGCGACGTACGGCATGGGGATCTCGTCGCCCACCCCCAACTCGTCGAGGGTGCGCCCCGTCATGACGGCCGCCGCCAGCTTGGCCAGCGGTACGCCGGTCGCCTTGCTCACGAACGGCACGGTGCGCGAGCCGCGGGGGTTCACCTCCAGCACGTAGACCTTTCCGTCCCGCACCGCGTATTGCACGTTGATCAGCCCCACCACCCCGAGCGCCTCGGCAAAGGCCTTCGTGCGGCGCCGCATCTCCTCCACGTGGTGCTCCTCGAGCAGATACGGCGGCAGCACACACGCCGAGTCACCCGAGTGTACGCCGGCGTCCTCGATGTGCTGCATCACCCCGCCGATCACACAGCGGCTGCCGTCGGCGATCGCGTCCACGTCGGCCTCGAATGCATCCTCCAGGAAGCGGTCGATCAGCACGGGGTGCTCGGGCGAGGCGCGCACGGCGTGGCGGAAGTAGTTCCTGAGCGATGGCTCGTCGTACACGATCTCCATGGCGCGGCCGCCCAGCACGTAGGAGGGCCGCACCAGCACGGGGTAGCCCACCTCGGCCGCCACGCCGATCGCCTCGTCCTCGCCGGTCACCGTGCCGTTGGGCGGCTGCATCACGCCCAGCTCGCGCGCCAGCGCCTCGAAGCGACGGCGATCCTCTGCGATGTCGATGGCGTCGGGACTGGTACCGAGAATGGGGATGCCCGCCGCCTCGAGCCCCTTGGCCAACTTGAGCGGCGTCTGCCCGCCGAGCTGCACGATCACGCCGCGCGCCTGCTCGACGCGCACGATCTCCAGCACGTCCTCCAGCGTGAGCGGCTCGAAGTAGAGCTTGTCGGAGATGTCGAAGTCGGTGGAGACGGTCTCGGGGTTGGAGTTGACC